>CAIRTT010000054.1 GCA_903881535.1 uncultured Armatimonadota bacterium | reverse complement strand
CTGGAGCGTGTTATCCCGGGCAGCGGCAGCTTAGTCATCCAGCTCCACAATGCCAGCTTCCCGGAGGACGCGCTCTGCCATAAAGACGGGGCACTTGGCCCGCACCGCGAGTGCGATGGCATCCGATGGACGTGCATCGATATCAATAATCGCATCCGCATTTGCCGGTCTGACGCGGATACGTGCGAAGAATGTCCCTTGCCAAATGTCATCGATGACAACTTCCTGCAGCTCGGCGCCGAGGCGGTCGATGGTAATGCGCAGGAGGTCGTGTGAAAGTGGCCGGTCTGTGGCTTTTTCCGCCAGTCCCTGGAGGATGGACATCGCTTCAAAAGGCCCGATAAAAATCGTAACCGTTCTGCTTTTGTCATCCCGGATCCGGATAGCCGATTCGCGAATCGGCCGCATCCAAGGCGGCACTTCCTCATCGTCATCTTCGTCTGGCATGGCTTCGAAGACACCCAGAACTTCGACCGGATGGAGAATGCCTCCTTCCGGGTCGTTGACCGGCTGCTCCGGCTCTATAAAGTCATCAGGTGTCTCGTCGTCCATCGTGGATTAATCCATCGACCTGGTTGCAGGTGCATCATTAGGCTTGGCACCAACCATCAGGAGGAAGTCCTTGTTGCTCGGCGTTTTCTCGATACGGTCAATCAGGAGCTCTGTTGACTCCTTGGTGCCGAGGTTTGCGAGGACTCGGTGCAGCTGCCAGATCTTCTTCAGCTCAGCATCCGGGTACAGAAGTTCATCGTGGCGGGTACCCGATGCCTTGATATCAATCGCAGGGTAGATGCGTTGCTCTGAAAGACCTCGGTCAAGCTTGAGCTCCATGTTGCCGGTGCCTTTGAACTCTTCAAAGATGATGTCATCCATGCGTGAGCCTGTTTCAACCAGTGCCGTTGCAACGATTGTGAGGGAGCCACCGTGTTCGATGTTTCGTGCGGCGCCGAAGAAGCGCTTTGGGCGGTAGATGGCAGCGGGATCGAGACCACCCTGGAGGGTTCGTCCACTTGGCGTAACGGTGAGGTTGGATGCACGGCTGTAGCGGGTGATGGAGTCCAGGAGGATAACAACATCCTTGCCGATTTCGACAAGACGCTTTGCCCGCTCGATGGCGACATCGGCGACCTTCATATGCTGTTCGGGTTGTTCATCAAATGGGGATGCAATGACATCACCCTTGACGGACCGGCGCATGTCGGTGACTTCTTCCGGGCGTTCATCGATGAGGAGAACGATGAGGGTGATTTCCGGGTGATTTGCCGTGATGGAGTTTGCTATCTGCTTGAGAAGAATCGTCTTGCCAGCCTTCGGTGGCGCGACAATGATTCCGCGCTGTCCTTTACCAATCGGGGCAATCATGTCGATGAAGCGCATCGCAACCTGCTTGGTTTCGCGCTCCAGGCGGATCCGGGATTCAGGATAGATGGGGGTAAGTTCATCAAAGTTCGGGCGCAGCTTACTGACTTCGATGTTCAGGTCATTGATGGAATCAACGCGCAGGAGGCCGTGGTACTTTTCTGTATCCTTAGGTGCGCGGATGATGCCTTTAACGAGATCTCCATTGCGGAGACCGTAGCGCTTTACATGGCTTTGTGAGACGTAAATGTCATCTGGGCTTGCGAGTGTTGGTTTCTTACGCAGGAAGCCAAAGCCATCCGCGTGGATTTCGAGCATGCCTTCGGCATCGATGCCATCGGTAATTTCGGTATCGGCTTCGAGGTCCGAGAGGTCCATGTAGTGATCTCGGCTACCGCGTCCACGCTGTTGTTTGTCACGGCCACTGGGTGCCGGGGCGCCACCGGGACGCATCCGATGCCCTGGGCGCTCGCGTTGCTCGCGGCCCTGTCCAATATTGACATTGGCATTGGGATTGTTGTTTCGGCGGTCGCGGCGGTCATCCCGCTGAGGACGCTCGCGGCGATCGTTCAGGTCATCCGGGCCAGCTGAATAGGATGCACTCGGCGTCGCCACATTTGCATCGGACTCGTTTCCGGGTGAGCTGCCAGCATCCTGATCACCTTGCGCCGGCGCATCGTAGCGGGGGCCACGCTCACGGGTGAAGCGTCCACGGCGCTCAGGGCGAGGGGAGTCATCCGGGGATGCTCCACGGAAGTCCGCTTGGGCATCGGATGGTGCATCGTTGTATGCCTGTGGTGCTGGTGCAGCGACTTGTGGTTGAGCCACTGGGCGCTCAGGAACATCTGTGAACTCTGGTGGTGGAGTTTGAATGACCCGCCGTGGTCTACCGCGCTTTGCGACGGGAGCCGGAGCAGCATCGGATGTATCTGGGTCCATATTGAGTACCTGCTTTAGGGTTTCGGTTGGAGATACTGCCTCTGTGATTGGCTCAGTGTCGGTTGTCGCAGTAGCGCGTCGGGGTCTTGGCATGGATAACTCCAGGGAATGCCCACCATGCGATGGTGGTTTTGGTCTCAAAGGGGTCAGGCAACGGCCTGCTCACGCAGTGAATCAGACAAAATATGTGTGGAATGTGTGCGGAAGTGCCATCACACTGTGGCAGGTTCACGCAGAATACCCGACGTAAAGCACAGGCATCACGAATATACCACATCCAATCCGGATGCGGGGATTTACGTCCTCAGGAGACCCGATACCGTAAAGGTTTAGCCGCCGCCGTAGACTTCCGGCTTTAGGATACCGATGTAGGGTAATGCCCGGTAATTTCCGAGGTAATCCAGACCATACCCAACGACATATGCTTCATCAAGTGTAAATCCGCAGTAATCGGGCGTTACGGTGACGCCAGCTTTTGTACGGGCATCTGGTTTGTCAAGAAGGGTACAAATGCGAACACTCGCCACGCGGCGGGCACGCATCACTTCCGCAAGGTACTCAGCACGCCGTGCCATCGCAGGGTTCAGAACATCCTCAACCAACACCACGTGGCGGCTTTCAACCGGTGAATCCAAATCCTTGAGAATTTTCACCACACCGCTGATTTTGGCATCCGGCCCGTAGCTCCCTACGGCAAGAAAGTCAAACGAAACGGGTATGGACATCGCCCGCACCAGATCTGCGATAAAAATCGCGGAACCTGTCAGAACTCCGATTAAAACCACATCCTTGCCGGCATAGTCGCGGCTTAGCTGTTGGGCAAGCTCAGCGACGCGGGATGAAATGTCATCCGCTGTCAGACGAACCGATGCGATATCTGGATGGAGTTTGATGGACATAATACGCGAGTATTCTACAATCACCGGGGAACAAGTCCCACATCGCACTTAGGGGATAAACGGCCCATGGATGCCTGAAATCGCATCGCGGAGGGCACGCGACAAGATCTCTGCCCGTGCTTCACCGCGTTTGCGACTGCTAAAGACGATTCTGCGGCAATCGATGTACGCACCGAGCCAAAACGAGATGCCACTTTGCCATCGGCGCGCAGTCCTGAGGCGGTTCCGCAGCAGGTAGTACTCCCGCTCCAGCGGCATTTCTGCTGTGTTGGCGCTTCCTTGGTGATGGACGATGACACTTGGGACCATCACTGAGCGTAGATTATGGCGATTCAGGCGAAGACCAAAGTCAACATCTTCGTAGTAAAGGAAGCAGCCATCATCCATGCCCCCTACCGCCTCCCAGGCATCCAGAGAGACGAGCATCGCGCATGCCGGGATGTAATCAACATCCTTTGGAGATTTCACTGTCAGACTGCTCATGGACATCCCTGACTGTGCATTTCCCGCTGCGATGTTCGGTCCGACCATCCCCCCGGCTGCCCAAATGGTCTCGGGCGAATGGGCATCTACGAGGAGTGGACCAACTGCTCCGACATCGGAAATGCTGGTGGTAGGGTCAGGGGTGATATGTGGAATCAGGCTGGTAATCGTGTCCGGTGCAAGGCGTATATCCGGGTTTGCGATGAATGCGAGGCTGGCCCCTCCAGCCCGGAGGGCAGCCATCCCGATGCGGACTGCTGCGGGAAAGCCGACATTAGATGTCTGGGTCAAGACGGTGATGCTCGGAAAAGCGGTTTTCAGCTGATGGTGAGCATCCAGTTCGACGCCTTGATCCACAACGACAAGTGGCGCGGTGAAGTGCGTCTGTTGGAGGATGTCATCGATACATTTGAGGGTGGTTTCGATGCCTTTGTAATGCACGATAACGGCGCCTGTGCGTGGGATGTCCATAGTTTCAGCTTAGCCCTGCTCCGCCATCCACAGGGACTTCAATCCCTGTGACAAATCCGCTCAGCGGGCTTGTCAGAAAAAGAATGGCACCACTGATATCGGTTGCGGATGCCAGTCGGCGTAGGGGCGTTCGTGCAGCAATCGGCGCAAGAAAATCATCCCCTTGTGCATTTGCCCAATCAGTCGTGACGACGCCGGGGCTGACAGCATTGACGCGGATGCCGAGCGGACCCAGCTCGCGCGCCGCCTGGCGGACCCAGGTCTGGACAGCCCCTTTGGCGACGGCATGGGCGCCGTGTCCTGGAACGGGGTGTTGGGTTAGGGTTGCGGTGAGACAGGTGATCGAGGCATTTCCTGAAGAAATCAGCATTGGAAGCAGCGCCGTAACGGGGTTGATGACGGGTGCCATGACTGCGGAAAGCTCATCTGCGTAGTCGGGGAAGGTCAGGGATGCAAGTGGTGTTGGCGCACGAAAACCGCTTGCATTGCAGACGAGAGCATTGAGTGTCGATGTGTTTGCTCCGATGTGCACTGCCATTTCAGCGCATTCCAGTGGATTCTGGAGGTCCGCGGTGACCATAAACGATGTGGATGTATAGGACTGGACGCGTTGCAGTGTGTCCGCAAGATCATCGGATAATGTGCGCCCGTGGCAGATGACGCGTGCTCCGTGTTGAGCGGCTGCGATGGCGGTTGCCTTGCCGATACCTCTATTGGTTCCGGTTATCAGTATTGTTACGCCTTGGAGGAGCATCGGGTCTTTAGGAGGTGTCATCTGGCAGTCAAGCGGAGCATATCAAATATTGATGGCTGTCGTCTTGGCAAGATTCGAGTGGTTTGGGTAGAATGTTGGCGTCCGATTCCCGGTGGTGTAACGGTAGCACAGAGGTTTTTGGTGCCTTTAGTTGGAGTTCGAATCTCTACTGGGAAACATAATGGGGCTGCTTTGCAGCCCCATTTTTCATTTGGTCCTATGACCCTTAGTGCAAATATTTGGGACTTGACGTGTTTGTGTGGCCCCGTTAGAGTTGTGGCATGTCAGAAAGTGATTCGCCAAGCGGAGCCTCAGTCACTGCGCAATCATCGCAGATGCCTCTATGGGGGCGCATTATGTGGAACCCAACCACATTTCTTTTCCGCATGTTGTTCCGTGTCCATGGGGGATATCGGGTCATCGGTGCCCATCATGTTCCGCGTAAAGGCGGCGTGTTGATCTGCCCGAATCATGTGTGTGATGTTGACCCATCGGCGGTAGCGGGGGCCTTGCCCCGAAGGTCACGGTTTATTGCAAAGCACGATCTGTTTGAAATGCGTATTTTGTCGTGGGTCTTGCCGATGTTTGGGGTCATTCCCATTCGGCGGGACACTGCGGACCGTGTGGCACTCAAGACCGCCATCAGCTGTTTGAAAGCTGGTGAGGCGGTGGTTGTGTTCCCGGAGGGTGGTGGGAATCCGGAGGCAATGTTACAGACATTGCAGCCTGGTGCGCTGATGATGGCAGTTCAGGCGGGTGTGCCGGTGATTCCGTGTGCGTTGATGCATACGCATAGGGTCTTGCCATATGGCGAGGCGCGCCTGCAGCGTTCGCCTGAGCCGGTGATGGTGATCTTTGGTGAGCCAATCAAGGTGTCGGAGTTCGGCACGGGTAAGGCTGGTGTGGAGGCTGCTACGCGTATTTTGACGGAGCGTTTGGCGGGGATGTTAAAGCAGCCGGTACCAGAGGGTCCGCATGTTCCACATGCGTTGCGTGGAACACAGCGGTAAAAAAACGGGCCAGCATTGCTGGCCCGTTTCGTATGTTTCCACTGCGTTTAAATTAGGATCGCAGCGCGTCTGCTCCACCCACGATTTCGGAGATTTCCTTGGTGATGGCTGCCTGGCGTGCGCGGTTGGCGACCAGTGTCAGGTTAGCAATCATCTTGCCTGCATTATCTGTCGCAGAGCTCATCGCGGTCATACGTGAGCCGTGTTCCGATGCCACTGACTCAAGCAGTGCCTGGTAGACGAGTGTGTCCACCGAGCGTGGAACCATCTCACCAAAGAGGGTTGCTGCATCTGGCTCGAAGAGTGCTTCCTCGGAAGTTGCTGCAGCCGCATCAGCAGTTTCAGTTTGCAATGGCAGCAGCTGTACCGTGGTCGGCTGCTGTGTAAGTGCACTGAGGAACTTGGTGTAGACCAAGTAAACGACATCCACTTCACCAGAAACATACATGGCCTGTGCTTTGCGGCTGATATCCGCTGCTTCACCGAATGTGGTGCCTGTCATGTTGATGGCAAACTCAGCGGCGACTGGGATTCCGCGGCGACGGAAGTACGCTTGGCCTTTGCGCCCGATGACGATACCCCGGATGTCTTCAAGGGACGGTGCTGTGCCATCTGGTCCACAGGTGCGCATCACTTCAGCGGTCTTCTTAAGAATGTTAGTTGCATAGGAACCGCAGAGTCCACGGTCAGCGGTGACGGCAAGAATGCCAATCCGCTTGATAGATGCACGTTGTTCAAGGAGAGGGTGTGCAACGGATGTGCCAGCTGCATTTGCAAGTGAGCCCACTACGGTACCCATTTGTTCCGCATAGGGACGTGCAGATTGCACACGATCCTGTGCACGTTTGAGGCGTGCAGCTGCGACCATTTTCATGGCCTTTGTGATTTGCTGAATATTTTTGGCGACCCGAATTCGGGCGCGGACTTGTCGCATTGATGGCATAATTAACTTCTGCTCCCGCTGAAAAAACCGATGCAGTATACCATTGCACTTGTGTGTTGGGGTCGAAAGTGGAGGCTTGCGGCGATACACTTGACGCCGTGAGTGACAGCATCCAAAGTGTGGAGCCCCTAATGTTTTCTGATGATCCGCGAGCCGATGACCGTATTAATGATGAATGCGGCGTATTTGGGGTGTACGCACCAGGTGAGGATGTAGCTAGACTATCCTACTTCGGTTTGTTTGCCCTACAGCACAGAGGCCAAGAGTCTGCGGGTATAGCTGTAACTGATGGCAGCCATATCCATGTCCATAAAGAAATGGGCTTGGTCACCCAGGTCTTCTCGGAAGACATCCTTCATTCGTTGAAAGGTTTTGCTGCGGTTGGTCATACCCGCTACAGCACAACTGGGTCATCGGTGCTACGGAATGCGCAGCCCATCATGTGCTGCCTCGCCAATGGTGAGTATGTTGCCGTTGCGCACAATGGCAATCTCATCAACACGGATGCTTTGCGCACTGAGCTTATGGGGCGTGGGGTGATCTTTGAATCAACCAATGACTCGGAAGTGATTGCACATCTGATCAGCGAGAATATGGACCTCGGCATTGTTGAAGCAGTGCGCACTGCTGTCGTCCGCCTTGAGGGTGCCTTCTCGTTGGTTATCATGTCACACGACACGGTGATTGGTGTGCGGGACGCCTATGGTGTCCGACCGCTGTGCCTTGGCAAGCTTGGACAGTCGCACTGGGTGTTGGCATCCGAAACCTGTGCCATCAACACCGTTGGTGCGGTCTTTGTACGCGATGTGACGCCGGGTGAAATGATTGTCATCAATGCCGATGGCTGGTCATCTGTGAAGGCAGTCGATATGCAGCGTCATGCGCTGTGTATGTTCGAGTCGATTTACTTTGCCCGTCCCGACTCCCAAATGTTTGGCAAGAGTCTTCACGCAGCCCGCCGGAGAATGGGTGCTGTCCTTTTTGGTGAGCATCCTGTCGAAGCAGACCTCGTGATTGGCGTCCCAGATAGCGGCACACCTGCAGCGCTTGGTTTTGCGGAAGCAAGCGGCATCCCGTTTGGTGAAGGGATGGTCAAGAACCGTTACATCCAGCGTACATTTATTCAGCCTAACCAGCGGATGCGTGAGATGGGTGTTCGGATGAAGCTTACGCCAATGCGTGAAGCGCTTGAGGGTAAGCGGGTGGTGATGGTGGATGATTCCATCGTACGTGGGACGACGACCGGCAAAATAGTGCGACTGTTGTTGGATGCTGGTGCGAAGGAAGTTCATGTCCGAATTTCAAGCCCTCCAGTCGCGCATCCGTGTTTCTATGGCATCGACATGGCAACGCGGGATCAGCTAATCGCAAGCCACGCCACGGTCGAGCAGATTCGTGAGCATATCGGAGCAACATCCCTTGGCTATCTCAGCACAGATGGCTTAAGCAAGGCGATGTCTCTGTCGAACGAGAGCTTTTGTCTGGCGTGTTTTACGGGGACCTATCCGATTGAGATTCCCGATGCCGTTCGTGCGGGCAAGGATGCGTTTGAGCCAACTCCCCGGCGGTAATGCGTTTGATGTCAACCAGTGTCATACGCTGGTTGACGACACAGCTTGGGTGTTTCAACATCCAAGTGGAACAGTAGTGTGCCGGCCCCTTCGCGTTGAAGAAGCATCCTTTGCTGCGGCAATCGAGGCATCACGCTTTCAGCCATCCACCAGTATCAGCACCTTTGAGTCGTTGATACTTGGGCAGTCCGGCGTTTGCTGCGGGATATTCATCGATGAGACGCTTATCGGCTGCGCCGCAGCGAACATCACACCAGCGCTGGATGGCTTTGCATCCGAGGCGTTTTTCGATAATATTTCCATCCTGGCGGAGCATTCCGGGCGTGGATTGGGCTTGATGTTGACGTCGTATCTCTTGAATCTTTGCAGCGGATCCCCTCACCATTGTTCACGGGCGACGCTTGAAGTACGGATCGGTAATGTCGCAGCGAAACAAATTTATGCCCGTATGGGGTTTACCTGTCATGGCATCCGGAAGCGTTATTACAGCCACCCAACCGAAGATGCGGAAATCCATTGGCTTGAAAACATGCAATCGCCAGAATTCCGTGTTGTACTTTCAGAGTCTGTTTCTCATGCGTTGGAATTGTTCCACGTGAAACATTTACATCGCAGTGAGGTTGACTCATGAAGCGTCTGAGCCGGTTGCTCTATGCAAGTATCCCAATCCTCCTCCTCCTCATGCTTGTGGCGTGGACGGCGTCCAATGCCGGCTCTTACCGCTCAAGCTGGCTTGGAACGTTTTGGGTATTGAACAACCTTGCGCCGCAGTACCAGCCCATTAGCGACTATGGCGTCAGTATGTATCAACTCAATGATGCTCTGCGCCGGCTGGCTCACATTTTGATTGGGTTCATGGCTGTCATCGTGATGGACCGTGTCCTGCGTATCAACACGCGAATGCGTGGCGGTAAACGGCTTGCCCTTGCCTGTGCTCTGTCAGTGATTGTGATTGGAACCGGTGCTGCGGTTCGGTTCCGCAGTAGTCTCCGGCATGTGCGCTTGGTGCAGTTTGTATCGAGCGCTACTGGGATGCTTCTGGGAGCCGCTGCAATCTCGATTGCTGCGGTCGACAAGCGTATTATTGCGCGCTTGCAGGATGCACCACCAGAGGTGGTGAAAGGGTGTGCAGATGATGGATGCATCGATGCATCTGAACCCGATGAAGAGGAACTTTAGACTATGTCAGGACGCATGATTGTCGGCCGTGCCGTGCAGCACCCCCTTCCACCAGAAGGCAAAGTGATTCCGCCGACGGGGATGGAAATCCCAGCAGCTGACCGCCAACGTCTGTTGACCGCCGCTGGAGCGCTCCAGAAACGCGTGGATGTCCTTAAATCCAAAAGTCACTTCTGGCCAGATGTGGCGATTTATTCGAAAGCGGTTATCTGGTCGGTCTCTGAGAATACTGTCTACAATCCACGGGAACTTGCCGCAGCATATGAGCTGTTAGATGAAGGATCCAAGCGCGCCGATGCTCTTGAGCGTGGATTGACACCTTGGAATGATGCAACCGGATTGGTTGTCCGCGGGTATGTCAGCCGCATCGATGGCTCTGTCCAGCCATACGGCCTGGTGATTCCGGCATCGTGGTCGCAGCGCGGCCGGGCCCGCTACCGCCTGGACATCTGGTTCCACGGTCGTGGCGAGCAGCTGACCGAACTCTCATTTTTGGATGGCCGCCGTAAGTCACTCGGAGACTTTGCTCCCGATAATGTCTTTGTCCTCCATCCCTATGGACGCTTCTGCAATGCTAACCACGTGGCAGGTGAGACCGATACGCTGGAAGCCATGGCGGATGTCCAACGGCGCTACAGGATTGATGAAGACCGCATTACCGTTCGTGGGTTCTCGATGGGCGGCGGGGCGACGTGGCACTTCGCGGTTCATCACGCCGACAAATGGGCCGCCGCTGCGCCCGGAGCCGGATTTAGCGAGACCCCTGAGTTCCAACGCTCCTATTCCAATGGAGCAACCTTTCCAAAATGGCAGGTCCAGCTCTGGAAGTGGTACGACGCGACCGATTGGCCAACCAACCTCTCCAACCTCCCGACAATCGCCTACAACGGCGACAAGGATGGACAGAAGCAGGCAGCAGATGCCATGGAAAAGGCGATGAAAGCCGTTGGGCTGGACCTACCCCGTGTGACGGGACCAGACACTGGACACTGGTACCACAAAGACAGCAAGCCAGTCATCGAAACATTTGTCACGGATGCTGCCAACAAAGGCCGTAATCGCAATCCGGAACGCGTGCGGTTTACGACTTGGTCACTTCGCTACAACAGCCTCTACTGGGTAACGGTCCACCGCCTCCATGAGCACTATGCAGAGTCTTTGGTGGATGCAACCCGCTCGGCAAGTGGTGACCGTGTTGACATCAAGACCAAGGGCGTAGTGAGCTTCTCCATCACCCTTGAGCAGGCGCCGAAGCGCGTCACCATCGATGGACAAAGCGTCACTCCCAATGCGGTTTATGCACTCCATAACGGAAAGTGGACATCGACAGCACACACACACGGTAAGCGTGGAGAGCTCATCAAACACCATGGCGTTCAGGGGCCAGTGGATGATGCTTTTCTCGATAGCGTGATCTTTGTCGCGCCAAGTGGCACGCCACTGGTTGGGAGCACAGGAGCTTTTCTTGAGAAGGCACGGAAGCAAGCAGCCACGGACTGGAAGCGCTTCTTCCGCGGTGAGCTGCCAACTGTGAACGACAAAGACTTGACGGCAAAACAAATTGCCGAGTCACACATCGTCGTCTGGGGCGACCCACAGAGCAACTCCATCCTTGGAAAGGTGATTGGTAAGCTTCCAATAAAGTGGGACAAGCGTGGTCTGGCCATTAATGGCCGCCTATATGGACCAACGGAAGCCTATCCCGTCCTCGTTTACCCAAATCCACTAAACCCGGATAAGTACATCGTGCTCAACTCCGGCTACACCTGGTACGAGCACAGCGCCGGCTCGAACGCTTTGCATACACCTAAACTGCCAGATTGGGGTGTGGTTCGGCTTGCTGATGGTCCACAGCAGGTACTTGATGCGGGATTCTTTGATGAAAGCTGGCAGCTCAGGAAAGCCTGATGTTAACGAAACAAGCGGCCCCCGCAGGGGGGCCGCTTGTTTTTACCGGAGGCGCGACGCTACTTCTTCTCAGCCATCGCTTCCATCAAAACAATCGTTCGGTCGATCAATAACACACCCTTGACAAACTCAATCAATGCCAAGGCCTCAACCTGATCCTTCGGAGCCTTCTCTGGATTATTCTGGAATGCTTTTGGGACGCGCTTTCCGCCAAATGCCTTTTCACTTTGACGCAACAAATCACCCTTTTGCGGCGCAGTCAACACCTTCAAGGTAACAGCCAGCGTGGATTCAACTGACTTTTGATACGCCGTTACCTGACGGGTCTCGGCAGACTTGCCCAAATCATCAATCTTTTTGCTGAGCTCCGCGGGCGCTTTCTTACCTTCGATCGCAGCATTACGCGCCTCGGTCAATGCATTCGCCAAACCCTTGGCTGCATCATCGCCCTGCTTCAACAAACCTTCGTACTCTTTTTGAGCAGCCTTCATAGGAACCAATAACTGCGCTATCTGGTCCTTCGTAAGCTCCAAAGGAAGCAGCGAATCCAGGAGCCGTAAATCGGCATACATGTCGCGCGCGCGCACAGCATCGGGATTTGGCTTGTAGGCCGTTGGCTTCGCCGTGTCCTGAATGGGCGCGATAATGGCAAATGTCAAAGGAAGAATGACGCTGAGCATGGATGCACAATACAGTATGTCAGGCATCCCCTGCGAGTATTAAAGCCGGTATAACCGGGTGGTGGAGGATCCAATTATTTGCCTTCCACACGCAATATGCCGTAATGGATCTGAGTGGACACAAAATATCCGCAATTTCTGTTGCCTGTATGAAGGCAACAGACAGGTTTCGAGTCCATAATCCGGATACACGTCTAAATCTATCTGGTTGCAGGTAAATCGTGAGTTCCGTTATACTGTTGGTCGATTGTCGGTCTGTGTATGTACACAGGAGTATGCCGACATCCGGAGGTACCGAATGAAGGTCGAGACTGCCAGCGCTGTAGCTGCAACGACGAAGACATGGACGAGACGCGCCATGCTTGGCTGCTTTGCTTTGTCCGCTGTGGCGATGGCCATCACCGGATGCGGTGGTTCATCCAACGATAACGGAGGCACCGACACCCGCCTTGTCACGCTAACCGGTAAGGTTATCGACATCAATAATAGCGACAAACCCATCGAAGGTGTAGTTGTTACATTGAACGGAGCATCCGCCACAACAGGCGTGGATGGCACCTTCTCACTGAAGTGTGGCGCATTCACAACATCCAAGAGTGGATACCTTGCAGCACCAAAGGCTGCTAATGGATCCGATCGCTTCTACCGCTCCGGTTACCTTGGTGGTGAGCTCTACGACTTTGTGTCCGATGGCTTCCCTGCAGCGCCAATCCAGGCAAGCGAGACACGGACCCTCGGGACGTTCAAGCTTGGCAACACGGATGGACCTCCATTCCCGCCAAAGATCTAACCCTCGGAACGTTTACGAACGAACCTGTGACTCCCGGTGTTCCACCGGGAGTCAACATTTTTTAGCACTGCCATGCACCACGCATCCGAGTACATCCTCCCAACTGCCTGCATCACCCTGATCGCCGCAGGACTCGCGCTCGCGTGGCAGCTCTCCGCGATATCCGTCACCTCTACCGGAAGACCCGCCAGCGACATCATCTCCGGCGCACGCTTCGAAAATGTCACTGCACAAGGCTACACAAATGGGGAACGCGCATGGAACGTCACAGCACCACGCGTCATCGCCGACCGCTCCGCACATCAACTTGATTTTCAAGGCGGCATCAATGCCGAAATCACCTACAGCGGCGCAAAACGCGTTACATTCCATGCGCCACGTGCCCAATATCACGATGAAAATGGACGCTTTGATGCCAGTGGACCTCTCCTCATCACACTGCTTCCACCCACAAAACCCGCCGAGAATGACATCCCTGTCAACTTTGGAACCATTAGCATCACCACCCTCTCACTCATCTGGATGACCGCTTCCCAACAGCTGGATTGCCCCAATCCCGTAAGTGTTCAAACGGCTAAGGGAAACCTGATGTTTGACTCCATCACCGCTGATTTCGCGCACACAAACATCAAAGGCACACACCTTCGCGGTAAATTCCTCGTAGAGGACCTCCCGTGAACCTGAGACTGCTCATTACAACCGCCATCCTTGGAGTCTGCGCAGCACTCGCCATCGCACAGTCTAAAGATAAAACGCCGCCCGCACTGGGCTCACAAACCAAACCTGCCGCCCAAAAGCCATCCAAACCTGGGACTAAACCACTCCCAGATGGCATCAAAACCGCCAAAGACCCCGGCGCCAAGGAGTCGTTTAAGCCATCCGGACCCGATGACCCTTACGTCTACCCGTATGGGGATGAAGGCACATACGTGGACACACCTGATGGTGGCATAGCAACCCTCAAAGGCAATGCCCGCCTCCTCTACAAAGAAACGAAATTTCAATCCGCAATCGTCACTTACAATCGCAAATCACAAATCGGGACAAGCCCTGGAAATGTCACCGTGGATGATGCACAAAACACGATCACTGCAAATCAAGGCACCGCTAACTACGGCAAAAAGTTGGTCAATCTCACTGGAGATGTCCACATTACGGCACGTCCGAAGCAGGATGCCAACACCCCTCCGGAGGGCTCTGTTCGTAAGGAATTTGCCAGCCCAGTCGACATCCGTGGAAGCAAAGTGGACTATTCCTGGAAAACAAAGACGGCGATTCTTTCTAGTGACACTGTCATCACCTTCCGCGCCCGAGAGCGTAACTGGACTGTAACCGCTGATAACCTCGAATACCGCGGCGGAGAAGAAAAAGCCCTCCTCCGTGGCAATCTCCTCGCTAAGTCAGACAAAGGCGAGATTCTCAAAGGCAAATCTGCCATCGTCACCCTCACGGATGGCAAAGAAGCCATCGATATCACCGGTGTCGAAGATGGCAGCAAATTCAAAGTGGATGATGAGGATGAAAAAACGCCTCCTCCTACCGATGCACCAAAAGGTGGGGGGCTGAAACCACCCGTGAAACCTGGAAAGCCTGACAAGCCGGAAACCACGCCTCCGCCAGCTGGTGGGGATGCTAAACCTGGCATGACTCCGCCTCCACAGACACTTGCAAAATGATTACCCTTGTTGGAAACGGCTCTGGTCAACGCCCGGTGCTTGGATGGGCAGTCAACGTAACCTATCTTGATCGCCGGCCCACTATCGACACAGCGACCATCGCACGCCTGCGCAAGTCGATTGAAGTGGATGAAACCGCACTCGACATCGTCCTGGTGGTCGACCGCATCGATGTCGGACTCTGGATGCCACTTCCCCTCGGAAGCACACTCGTTGGCATCGTCTCGCAACAACCTTTCCCCGGAGACATGCGAAATCCACTGGACATACCGTGCGTCCATGTTTCCGAGCTACCGGATGAAGCCATCGCCGATGGAATGCTTGTCCTCGTCGATCCGCTTCGCCAGCTGGTGCTTGTTGAACCCACCGCCGATGAGCTTGTCCGGATCCAGATAACTCGGAAAACACGCTATGCCATCGGGGATGGCCATATCCCCGTCCACACCCGCGGTGGTGTAAACATCCCCATCTACGCTGAAATCGCTACAGAGTCCGACATTGCCGTAAGTCTTTCCCAAGGCGCAGATGGACTGGTCATCCTGATGGAAAGTGCGCTCACTTCATGGGATGCCTGTCTTGCAACGGGAAGCCAGGTATGGGTTTCTACCGAACTTAACACCGCACTTGAACGCACTGGGACAACGGGATGGGTGACATCGCCAAACAGTGTCGTAGGTGGACGACTCGGGTTTCAGGCGGCGGTCAGTGATGTCATCCGCGAGAAGGGAATCGTCGTCCCGCCACTGCGGATTGTGGACGTCCGCTGTGATGCAAGCTTTGTGCTGCCGGAAGATGCCGCCGACCACCTCCTCTGTGACTTGGACACTTTGCCCATCGATATTCTTTCCACACCACCGTGCTGGGTGGTGCTTACAACGGCCCTTGATGCCCCGGCAGCCGTGATTGGGGGCGCCGCAGGGCTTGTGGTCCCCGCAACTGCCATCGCGGAAACAAAGGACATTCTCCGTCATGCAGCAGCACACGAATAGGTAGACTGTAGTCCATGCATATCCTCCTCTTGAATAACGGCGAAGATGAAACCCTCGTAAGCCAGCTGCACGATATTGTTGTCAGCTTTAACGGGATGTTTACGCTGCATGTACATTCGGAGGCAGCCGTTCCTCAAGATGTTCTTGAGCAAACAGAAATCGTGCTCTGCGCCGCACTTCCTGCTTCGTTACGGGAACAACTGCCCAATCTCAAGCTCGTTCAGTTCTGGTCAGCTGGCGTGGATGGAAAGCTGTATCCCGAGCTCTTTCACAACCCGGATGGCCGCGATGTCATGGTCAGTACAGGAAGCGGTATTCATGCAGCATCGTGTTCTGAGCATGTCCTCGCGATGATGCTTTCTTTTGCGCGTGGAATTCATCTGTCGGTTGATGCGCAGCGTTCGGCAACATGGAGCCGCCGCGAACAGGCAGACAAGCTGTTTACACTCGAAGGCAAAACCGTCGGGATTGTCGGCGCTGGACAAATCGGACAGGCGATTGCGCGAAGGTGTCGGGCATTTGGGATGCGAACCGTGGGGACCCGGCGGGACCCAGAGAAGCCCACACCGCACTTTGACTACGTCCTCTCACATCTCCAGTATCACGACCTCATCCTCGCGAGTGACATGATTGTCCTTGCCCTCCCACTGACACCACACACACGGTGGTTATTCGGTGAAGAGGAAATCGAGATTCTTCGCCGCCCAACGTATGTCTTCAACATCGGGCGCGGTGGACTCTGGGATGAACGTCACGTCCTCCAAGGAGTCAACCGTGGCTGGATTGCCGGCGTCGGCGTTGACGTCTTCTTGGAAGAGCCACTCCCGCCAGATTCACCGTGGTGGACCGCACGAAACACCATCATCACCCCGCATACTGGTGGCGTAAACCCGGACTATTGGGAGCGCTTTGGGGCACTCGTAATGCGGCAGCTGAAGGCAATCGCCAAAGGCCAGTCCTGTGCCAACCTAGTCGATCGCAACCTCGGATACTAACCTGCTCATCCGGCCCGCCGCGCCGTGATTTTTGCGGCATCCGCCTGCCTGTGATACTTACAAAGAGGGATTCATGTCAGTGCATCCCGTCTAAGGAGTTTCTATTGTCACAGCTGCCACACTTCGGATTGACCGGACTTGCGGTCATGGGTCAGAACCTCGCGCGAAATGTAGCGCGTAACGGCTTCCCGATTGCCGTCCACAACCGCACAGCAAGCAAAGTGGATGAGTTCCTGGAGGCATATGGCTCCGAAGGTGCCTTTACTGGTGCACATACGCTGACTGAGTTTGTCGAAAAACTCGCTGCACCGCGCACGATTCTCATCATGGTCAAGGCTGGCGGTCCCGTGGATGCCGTTATCGAGGAGCTGGTTCCTCTTCTGGCACCCGGTGACACAATCGTGGATGGCGGTAATTCGCACTATGCGGATACCCAGCGCCGCTGCAAGTATCTGGAGGCAAAGGGCCTTAACTTCCTCGGAGTCGGCGTGTCCGGCGGTGAAGAAGGCGCATTAAATGGCCCATCCATCATGCCAGGCGGCCCACAGGATGCCTATGACCGCATCGCTCCAATCTTTACCGCGATATCGGCCAAGGTGGATGGCATTGCGTGCAGCGCATACATCGGCGCCGATGGTGCAGGCCACTATGTCAAAATGGTGCACAATGGCATTGAATACGCCGATATGCAGCTCATTGCCGAAGCATATGACCTCCTAAAGCACGTCGCAGGCCTCACGAATGAGCAAATCGGCGCGACATTCACCGAATGGAACAATGGCGATCTCGACTCGTTCCTGATTGACATCACCTGCAAGATCTTCAATACATTTGATGAAGATGGTGGCTACCTTGTGGATAAAGTCCTCGACAAGGCTGCTCAAAAGGGAACTGGCAAGTGGACCAGTCAGCTCGCGCTTGACCTTGGCGTGCCGACAACTGCTATCACGGAAGCCGTCTTTGCCCGCTGTCTTTCCTTCCAAAAAGATGAGCGTGTCGCAGCATCCACACAGCTTCCTGGACCATCAACGACCGTTGAAACGGGTGATACTACACAGCTTGTCAATGACATCCGGGATGCACTGTATGCATCCAAGATCGTGGCCTACGCACAAGGCTTTGTGCAGCTGGATGCCGCAGCGGCTGAAAATGGCTGGACGCTTGACCGCGGATCAATCGCGACGATTTGGCGTGGAGGATGCATCATCCGGGCACGCTTCCTCGATCGCATCAAGGAAGCCTATGACCGCGAGTCTGGTCTTGCTAACCTGATGCTGGATCCATACTTCAAGACTGAGATTGGTCGCTGCCAAAATGGCTGGCGCCGCATCGTGTCGCTTGCGGCACAACAGGGTATTCCTGTTCCTGCATTTGGGTCATCGCTCAGCTACTACGATGGCTACCGCCGTGCAACATTACCTGCAAACCTGATTCAGGCACAGCGGGACCTTTTCGGTGCACATACCTATGAGCGCACCGATAAGGAAGGCACATTCCACTCCAGCTGGGGCTAGGTTTCACAAACATACGAAAACGCTCGCATAGCCTGTCTCGGCGACACGGGCGTTTTTTCTGATAGAGCCTAAAGATACTGATAGGAAGAAAACTAAAAAATCCCACATATCATTCAGGCACAGCGGGATCTCTTTGGTGCACACACCTATGAGCTGACGGATAAAGATGGTACATTCCACTCCAGCTGGGGCTAGGTTTTCTCAATATGTGTTCAATGCCCGGGAAGCCCTAATGGTTGCCCCGGGCATCTGAACTTAAACAGACCAAATAAACTGGTAACCGGATTATTAAGCCTGCCCTAATGCGATGGCATGCATACTGCTATAATATCCATTGCGTCTAGCGAACTGGACTCAGGCACTCCCGGATATTGTTTCCGTCAAAGTGGACCTGACCGATAGTGCAGCTGTCGCAGAACCTTCTTTGGGGTTTTCAGCCCGCGCCTAATGGATGGCGCG
>CAIRTT010000053.1 GCA_903881535.1 uncultured Armatimonadota bacterium | reverse complement strand
GCACGATCTTGATTTCTGACCAGGATGCCGATCAGGATGGCCAGCCGCACAGCTGCTCTACCCCCTCAAAGCATGGAGATAGTTTCTCGGCGCCTCAGAAAGATTGCACAGATATGACCCGTGATGAATGCAATTCTGTCCAGAATCTTGTCCTTCAAAATTCAAAATTGGAGAAAAGGATTGCCGTCCTCAAAAGGAGATTGAAAAACAACAATGATGCCGCTAGCCTTGCTCAAAGGCGCGGCAGATTGGACGGATGCCACCAAGTACCATTGCTGGCCAGGCCGTCGAAAGATCAGGATTGGAAGGTGTCGATATCGTTGGTCTGCCGGCTGAGGCTGAGGCTACTGAGGGCGGCGGTGAGGAAGGCGCTGCGACAAAAAGGCCGCGTCGTGTCCAAGGTGAAGTGGCAACAGAAAAGCTAATCGCTGCATCGACGGGCGGCAAAGCGATTCGGCGTGGAAAGTCTGGCAAAAAAATCGGCGGGATGGAATGGAAAGACTGTACAATGGCAGGTGCGGTTGCAAACTGGGCGCTGAACTCATTGTCCTTCAAGGCTGCGGGCAATACCACCAACGCTGGGTTGCGTAACAAGGGAGTACAATTCTGGTTCAAGGCTGAGCCGCGGAGAAACTATAAAACAAGGCGCAGGATGGGTCCAAAGAATAAAATTCCGGTGATCCCCCTGGTGGATGTCTCAACGACGAGCATGCGGAGAGGCGTGTACGCAATGGAGCTGACGAAAAACCACGTGTTTTATGAGAGACTGGAGAAGGCCGATGCTATTACAATGTGTTCAGACTATTCCACAGTGGGGGACAAGACTTTTCAGGGCACGCATGTTCGGACGCACGAGTTCGGACACGGTGGGATGGATGGCGCCAACACCACCTGGCTGATTGCGACCACCACCAGCATGGTCATGGACGTGTGGCCAGCGGGAGACAAGATGCTTGAGACGGTGACCTACGAAGACGAGGCTGGGGTGCACAGGGAACTGCCTGTTGAGGCCCCCAGGGCCCTGGCAGCACAGCTGATTTACGCTGGGTGGTACTGGATCATAATGGCCTGCAGGTGCCTTTCATGGACCTTCGACGGTGGTGGCGAGGGCACCGGTAAAGGGAACAAAGCGCGCGCTCGAGAAACCATGGCAGGCGAGAACAGCTACATCGACCTGGTGTGGCTGACGAGGTCGGCAGCCGACAGTGCATTCGAGTTGCTGAACAATGCTGGTGTCTTCGTCCCGCTGATGGAGTTTTATGGCTACGACTGGGAATCCGGCAAGTATTTGACGAGGGCACAGGACAGCCAGAGCTCGCTCGCTCCAGAAGTTGCTGATCCGTCGCCTGCGAGCCATGATTTGACGGGGGGCCCAGATTGTGATGCAGCCAGCCTTGCGGCGGCGCCTCGCATCGCCGCCATGCGCCCAATATTCAATCCGCTCGCCGGGCCATCGGATTCTCAGCAGCCTCGTATGCCCATTTTTGACTTTGTCGCCTGGGATATGGCCCGCGCACATCCAATCCTCGGCTTGGCGGACACTGCGCAAGGCCTCACGAAGGATATGGTTGGCCGCACCGAGCTTTTCGTGAATTGCTTGCTTGATGCAGTGTTTGAAAATGTAATCGACGACGTAGAGTTCTCGAAAGTTATGTCTCAGGAGAGCCTCAAGCGCCTCAAACCTGGAGTGTACGTGTCCAGTGATGCCATGTACTTTGTGATGGTTCCAATGACCCTTGCAATGGGCGGACGCATGCTGATGGGCCAAGGGGGATACATGGACGAACCCCCGTCACCCCTGATTCATGTTGCTTCGGATGCCAGCAAGATCCACGTCCTGGACACAGTCACTGCAGCACACATGGTGAGCAATTATAAAGATGGCAAAACGACTTCTTTATTTGAAACCAAGCGCAGACTTCCATCCGGATGCAAAGCTGTGGAGCTTGGGCCCAATGACACTGTGTTTGTGGGTGTGCATCGTCCCGGTCACTATGTTTCCATGGTTGTGGAAAACTTGGGGGCCTTGGACGACACTAGTACTGCACGCATGACTGTTGCTGATTCCCTTCAATCGCCGAAGTTTGATTGCGACACGCATGATGCCTTGCGCATGGCTTTTAGACAAAAGAAGCTGATAGGAAAGGAGCATGAAGTTGGTCATTTCGGCCTTTCATTGCCTCGGCAGACTCTGCCCGACTGCGCATTCTACATGCTCGTTTATTTGG
>CAIRTT010000052.1 GCA_903881535.1 uncultured Armatimonadota bacterium | reverse complement strand
ATCTCCGCGAAGGGGCGGACCACCGCGTCCGCCCGTGGTGGTTGTATTCTCAGCGTGCTTGAAAAATACACCCGGCAGGAATCGAACCTGGGACCCGGGTTCCTTGCATCTATAAGAGAAAAATATAAATTTCCCTCAGTCGATGCGGACTGTGAAGGGAGAAGGTGTAGGAAAAGTACACCCGGCAGGAATCGAACCTGCGACCAATTGCTTAGAAGGCAACTGCTCTATCCGCTGAGCTACGGGTGCATCGGACACATTCTACCGAATGTCTTTTCGTGAGGCGTACAATAAACACATGTCAAAGCGCCTCTTGCTCATCGATGGCTATTCACTGCTCTTCCGCGCCTTTTTCGCGATGCGGGCACTGACCAACAGCAAGGGTGAACCCACAAACGCACTCTTTGGGCTGACCAATATGCTCATCACGCTGATTGAGCGCGATAAACCCGATGTGATGATTTGTGCATGGGATGCCCATGCGGCGACATTCCGCCACGATGCGTATCCAGACTACAAAGGGCACCGGCAGGAGACTCCTGATGACCTAAAGCTCCAGGCCCCGATGGCCCGGCAGCTTGTCCTCGCTTTTGGAATAACCCCCCTCGAGATTCCAGGCTACGAAGCAGATGACATCATCGGGACACTCGCCGTCCGCGGACAGCAACAAGGCTATGAAGTCATCATTGTCACCGGCGATTCCGATAATCTTCAGCTCGTTCGGGATGGCATTTCCGTGATGATGACCATCAAGGGTGTGACCGAGACAGTCATTTACGACCATGACAAAGTTGTTGAACGCTATGGCCTGACGCCCGTTCAGCTGGTTGATTACCGGGCACTAAAAGGCGACAGCTCGGACAATATCCCAAATGTCCCTGGCGTTGGCGAGAAAACTGCGACGGCCCTTCTGCAAAAGTACGGCACCGTTGAAAACGTGATGGCGAATGTCGACAACATCGACAAACCCAAGATCCGGGAATCGATTCGAGAACACCTCCACCAGATTCCGCTGGCTCGGATGCTGGCTGAAATCCACAAGGATGTCCCCCTCGGCTACGATTTGCCGGATGTTGAGACACTCGGGACGTTTGTCCTCCAAACGGAAGCCCTGGTCGCATACCTCGAGCGCCTTGAGTTCCGCACACTGCTCAAGCGTGTGCCTGGAGCGAAAATCGCATCCACGCCAACCCTTTCAAGCGGAGCATCTATTGTCAGTGACAGCCAACCAACGGCCGACTATTCCGCCGTCCCGGATGGCAGCGAGGATGACAATAGCGCGGCGGCTGCCCCGCGGGATGTCACGATCACGGATGACATTTCAATCCTTGGAAGCTGGGCAGGAAAAACCGTTGCTGTTCGAATTGCGGCCGGGCCAGGTGCATCACTGGATGCTCCCATTTATGGAATCTGCCTCGCCGATGGTAGTGGCGCCGCGCTTCGTATCACCGCTCCATTGGAAGAAGTGGTCGACACTGGGCTCTTTGGTGGAAACACAGCAGCGGCGGTTATCGATCCTGCTGTCAAGGCATTTCTTGAGGATGTCAGCCAGCCGAAGTGTGTCCATGATGCACGAGGCACCCTTGTCCAACTAACACGCCTTGGCATCCATCTTGGTGGATTGACATTTGATGCCGAGCTGGCATCCTATCTTCTCCAAGCAGGCCGCCGGAGCGGCTACGCCGTCCACGATGTCGCAGCATTCTTTGGTGGTATCCAGCTCGAACGGTCTCCGGATGCGAAAGAGCTCAAGGATGTCGGTACAGCGGAACGGATGGACCTCGCGCTGCGGCATGCTGCCCT
>CAIRTT010000051.1 GCA_903881535.1 uncultured Armatimonadota bacterium | reverse complement strand
GGAAGCCTTCACCCTCGTGCTCGAAGGAAAATCGCTCAGGATCCTGGCCATCTCGGTGCAGGACAAATGCCTTCGGGCGCCACCATGGGCTCTCGACTTCGATCCGTCCAGCGGTGCCAAGAATGGTCGTAGTGAACGGGGTTGTCACCTGAATGCTGGTCGTTGCGGTGGCGACTTCGCCATTTGCATAGGCCATCACTACACCGACATTTTCATCCACGCCAGAGTTGCCAAGAACGCCAACGGCTTTGATATCGACAGGATTTCCGAAGATCATGTTGGCGATGCTGATCGGGTAGATACCGACATCCATCAGGCCACCACCGATAAGCTCGCGGTTGAAGAGACGTCCCTCGGCGTTGTAGCCGGTGAGGCGATGGTCATCCCCGAGGTTACCCGCGCGGTAGCCGAAGTCAGAATAAAGCATCCGGGCATGGCCGATTTCACCTGCGCCAATGAGTTCCATGACTTTGCGCCATACCGGGAAGCACCGGCTCCAGACGCCCTCCATGAGGAATGTGCCCTTCTCGCGTGCGGCTGCGATCACGATTTCGGCTTCAGCAGTATTGACGGTAAATGGCTTTTCGCAGAGAACTGGCTTACCTGCGGCGATTGCCATCAGGGCTTGCTCTTTGTGGAAGTTGTGCGGAGTTGCGATGTAAATAATGTCTACATCCGGGTCATTTACAACATTTGTGTATGCATCCGGGCCCGTGTGCTGCGTCAGAACACCAAACTTTTCAGCATAGGCTGCCGCTTTGGATGCATCCCTTGATGCAATCGCCTGCAGCTGGTGGTCTTCGAGGCGGACGACATCGTTTCCGAGTCGATTTGCGATAGAGCCGCATCCAATGATGCCCCAGCGAAGTGGTGTGAAAGACGACATGGTTACCTCCGGAGTCGGGTCGTTGCGGCAGCAGTGCCGATTCAGCCCATGTAAAGAATACAACGATGTCTATGCGCGATGCACGGTTGAAGGCATTAATCTGCGGGATGACCGCCGAATATCTTTGCGATGGCCAAAAGCGACCATCGTGGGTCAATCACCCAGTCGTCTTAGAAGCCGGGTTGTTCAGGATGCGTCGTGGTGTGCGAAAGCCCCTTGGTTTCTGTGGCATA
The DNA here is from genome assembly GCA_903881535.1 of uncultured Armatimonadota bacterium. GTDB lineage: Bacteria > Armatimonadota > Armatimonadia > Armatimonadales > Armatimonadaceae > CAIRTT01. The sequence goes on along the minus strand of CAIRTT010000051.1, from coordinate 1,617 downwards.
GAGCAGAGCAAGAAGACCGAGGAGGGGTGCAAAGCCAACCATGAACAATGCAGAGCGCATCGCATCAAGGCCGCCCGCGGCAATCGTCCCGACGATAAACGGCCCCGCGGCAGCAACAATCCGCCCTGTGTTATAGGTGAACCCGGCACCCGTGGCGCGCAGCCAAGTCGGATAGAGCTCCGGTAGGTAATAGGTAAAGGCTCCAAAGACGCCGAAGACAGAGAGTCCGATCGGGAAGTACATCAGGAGCTGCTGCTCGGGCGCCCATTTGATACCAAAAGCCGCAAGCAGTGCTGCAGCGCTTGCGACAAAGTAAATGGCAAACATCGCCCTGCGACCGAGGTGTTTCGACACGGGGATGGTGACAAGTGTCCCGATGAGTCCACCGACATTGAATGCCGCATTTGCGGTCAGTTTCCAGGTTTCGACAAGGCCCACGGTTCCGAGCTTATCCAGATTACGGACGACGGCTTCCTTTTGTGCTAGAGCCGTTGTGAAGACACTGATAAAGGCATTGCAGCTCCACCAGGTGATCAATGCGACGACCGCAAGGAGGAGTGCCCCGATGGTGCGTTTACGGAATTCAGGCGTAAAAATGTCAGAGATTTTAGCAGCCCTTGTGGTTGCGGCATCTTTCCACTGTTCCGGCTCCTTGATGTACTTTCGGACCACAAAGGCAACCATCGCGGGGATGAGTCCGCACAGGAACAGATAGCGCCAAGAGAGCTCTGGGCTTTCCTTGAAGAGGTCACCGACAAACCAGCGGCTGAGCAGTGTCGCGGCCATTAGGCCAACTGGGGCGCTTGTGTAGAGGATTGCTCCGGCATCGACGCGGCGCTTCTCAGGGACAACCTCAGCGACCATCGCCGCCCCAGCCGCCCACTCTCCGCCAATTCCAAGGCTAATCACCAAGCGGAAAAAGATCAACATCGGCATGTTGACCGCGAATGCACATGCAGCTGTCCCAAGCGAGTACAGAAGCATCGTCAGCATCAAGGTTTTGGTACGCCCAATCCGGTCGGCGATGCGTCCAAAGAGGATTCCGCCAACCGCCCATCCGATGAGGAGAAGGCTCGTTAAAATGCCATTCCAGTCAGCGGTTGCCGCTTTTGCTTCGGGTGTCCCAAGGGGAATATGAAGCAGCGTCGGGACGCAGTTAGGCGCGACAAAAGAAAAGAGAAGGCCATCAAAGATGTCAAAACCCCACCCTAGCCACGCAGCGAACAAGACCAACCATTGGTACCTGCCCATATCTAGCAATGTGCGCTGGGCACGATTTGGTTGCTGCATCTGGATTTCGCTGCCTCCCCTGTAGCCGTGAGCATCAGCGCCCCAAGCCACACTCCGGCAGATTATCATCGATTTGTTGCAAGGTGCCGATGACTACTTCACCCACTTTGTGACATCCGGCCATGTTGCCACTCGAAGTTGTTTCAAAAGGTCCGCAGGTGTCTCTGCGATAACCAAGGCATCCCGCTGTTCTTGGCGATAGAACCCGCTCGCCACCATTTGATCTAACATTTGGATGAGGGGATTGTAAAAACCATCTACATTGAGGAAGCCCACCGGTTTCCCGTGATGCCCGATATGCGCCCAGGTAAGCGCTTCGGCGACTTC
>CAIRTT010000050.1 GCA_903881535.1 uncultured Armatimonadota bacterium | reverse complement strand
TTTTATTCAAGAGCCAAATCTTCAGTAACCAGCCTACCAACTCGATGGTTGGTGGGATGTTGAGCGCGAGGCACCCACCACGCGAGCGCATTGAAAAAGCATCAATCAATCGAATTTCGATATGCATTACCACGGGCGGACACGGCGGTCCGCCCCTACGCAGAATTTGTCCACACAACAAAAATCACATCCACCGACAAGCTGACGAACGCGATGCGAGGTGGGATGTTGAGCGCGAGGGCCGGGAGACGAAAGTGGAGTCACCGACAGGAGTGGTGTCAGTGTGTACCGGCGACTTCGGCACGAACGCGAGGCACCCACCACGCGAGCGCATTGAAAAAGCATCAATCAATCGAATTTCGATATGCACTACCACGGGCGGACACGGCGGTCCGCCCCTACGCTGAGGGCTTGTCAACAATGCCAATTCACCGGTTGTCCGATGGCAACTCAAATATCGAAAACGGCGCGAAGGCCAGGCACAGAGGCCTGCCGAATACAGAATTACCTACGGCTTCCCGCCCGGCGCTCCAAACATCTGGCCCATCCCTGGCTCATACGGAAGCTGCTTGAATCCCTTTGGAGCCGCGAACAAAGCTGCAGGCAATGGCTTACTATCGAGCTTGATGACCTCGTTGATCATCGTAAACTTCGGCATCCCCTGCATTTGCTTGGCTAGCTCAGGATTCGCACCGCCAATCGTCTGACTGATTTCCGTACGCAGAGGAAAGCCTTGAATACCAGCGATGGTTTGCTTGAACTCAGGGGTGATGAACTGGCTCATCATGCCTTCCAAGCCACCGGGCAGCCCCCGATGCATATTCGCAAGGTCAGGATCCGTGCAAGTCCACACGACGAATTTGAGCGTCATCGTCATTTTCATGCCCTGCGCTGCAATCGTCTCCGCAGATTTGCGCACACGCTTTGCCGACTTGGAACCGCTGCGAGCTCCGCCACCCATCGCTCCGCCCATCGACATCGCCTCGCGTGGAATCGTCATCTCAAGCGAAACCTCAACCGTGGTTGGCTGAGCCTTACGCCCCACAAAGAGCTTTGTTGTTGTGCCACGTGTGACCTTTGGCGCGCCGATAGGCTTGATCATTTTTTTGACCATGTCCATTTCGGTGCTGCCTTCCATGGGGTCAACGTCCACCGGCATCGCGTAAAACTGCTTCTTTGCCGTGTCGATAATCATCGTTGTGCGCGGCCCCGCAAGCATCACCGTACTGCCCTGCTCGGAGCGCATCCAGCCGTTTTGATACTTTGCAACAGATTGCATCCCGGTCGTCGCACCCTTAGGCGCGCCGGCGCCTGCGGTGTAAAACTTGGATGTGACCGTCGCATCGGCGATGGCGCCAGATGGGATGCTGGAAACGATGGCAGCGAGTGGGATGATCAGGGCGGGAGCGAATTTGATGCGCATAGTTGGAGTACCTCTCTAAGCTGTAAGCGGTTCCCAGCCAGCTGAAGCGCTATGGCTTGCCGGCATTCGGGCCATAGTAAATGCAGCCAGCGTTGCAAGTCTCCTGCACCATCACAGCATGGAGAAGCGGGAGCACAGGCTTCATTTTGTCCCAAATCCATATCGCGAGGATTTCGCTGGTCGGGTTCTCGAGGCCAGGAACATCGTTTAAGAAGTTGTGGTCAAGGACATCGTAGAGGGGCTGAAACGCCGCTTTGACATCCGCAAAGTCCATCACCCAGCCGAGCTGCGGATCGAGCTCGCCCCGTAGATGCAGCTCAACCATAAAGCTATGGCCGTGCAGACGGGCGCACTTGTGTCCGGCAGGCACATTTGGCAGAAAGTGGGCGGCTTCGAATTGGAATTTACGTACGAGATCCATAACTGTGCCTCTATGGTATCCCGTTCAGTTTGTGCGTCTGGGTGCTGAGGCGCCACGTGGGGTTGCGCTTGATGTAATCAATCGCCGCCGCAGTGTTCTGTGCCTGGCGTGGGCCATCCATGGGTTGCAGGAACCAGCTATCAAATTCGAGGCTTTTGAAGCGCTCTGGCTCCATCCCAAGCTGCGGATAGACGAGTTTTAGCTCATTCCCGTGTGTGTGCACGAGATCCGCTCCGGCCTTTGGGCTCACGCAAATCCAGTCGACGCCTGCGGGGACGGGGCGTGTTCCATTTGTCTCGATGGCGACCGTGAAGCTTCGCGCATGGAGGGCATTTACAATGTCAGCATCGAGTTGAAGCGTCGGCTCGCCTCCCGTGCAAACCACATAGCGGTGCGCATCCCCGCCGGCCCAGACGGCTTCAATCATCGCTGCGACATCCTCAGCGGATGCATACTTGCCGCCATTTTCGCCATCCGTGCCAACAAAGTCAGTATCGCAGAACTGGCAAATAGCTTTGTGGCGGTCCTCTTCGCGCCCCGTCCAGAGATTGCACCCTGTGAAGCGACAAAAGACTGCCGCACGCCCCGTGTGCGCGCCCTCGCCCTGAAGCGTGTAGAAGATTTCTTTGATGGTGTAGGCCATGGAATATTGGTTGTATTTCTATTTTCTTTTTCTAAACAAGCCGACCACCCGGAACTGCCGCACGTCCCGTGTGTGCGCCTTCGCCCTGAAGCGTGTAGAAGATTTCTTTGATGGTGTCGGCCATGGGATATTGGTTTTTTCTATTTTCTTTTTCTAAACAAGCCGACCACCCGGAGCGGCCGCACGTCCCGTGTGCGCGCCCTCGCCCTGAAGCGTGTAGAAGATTTCTTTGATGGTGTAGGCCATGGAGATGTGTGTATTTCTATTATCTTTTTTGAGCAGCCCGTCCCATGCGTGCACCCTCGCCCACAAATATCCCGCTACCGAACCTGCAATTCAAAAAACGAGCCCACCGATTGTAGGCATAGATCAGCTTCGTTTCCAGCTCGATGCCCACACAGGTAAACACCGGTTTGCCCCACGTGATACCATCCACTTCTAAAATGGCAACTTTACGACAAGCCCGCGTGGGCGAAATGATCCGACGAGATCTCGCAGAAATACTCATTAAGGAAATGCGCGACCCGCGTCTGGCGATGGTTTCCATCACCGGTGTTGATGTCGCACGTGACTTCACCATCGCAAAAGTCTACGTCTCCGTCCTCGGAGATTCACAAGACCGTAGTCTGGCGATGCGCGCCCTTCGTGGGGCATCCGGCTTTTTGCGTGGACACCTTGGACGGATGCTTGAAATTCGCTCCGTTCCAGAGCTCAAATTCCTCTACGACCAAGGTATCCAACGCGGTATCGAAATGTTCGAAATCCTCAAAACCGAGGAAGCCGCACTCACCGGCATCGACACCATCATCGCACCTGGCACCTACAAAGAAGAAAAAAATTACGGTGCGAACGAGCGTGCCGTGCGTGTTGACCAAGTCGATTTTGACACGGATGCACCATCCGAAGATGACGAAACATCTGGCGATGGCGATGTCGTTGAAGCTGAAACATCTGGCGCAGAAGACCCAAACGCAGAGTAAAACAGCTCTCCACCCAAAAGACTGGGTAGAGTAAAAGCATGTTTCATGATGCATCCGATGCGCTAATCGCCAACCCCCCAATGCTTGGCTATGGGGTAGCCGTGTTTGACTCCAGCGGCTATGGCGACTACGCATTTGCAGTCGCTGGCTATGGCTTTCCAAACCGTATTCTTGCCTGGGATGGACAACGCCTCGTAGATCAATACCATCCCGTCATCTACTCTCCGGATCGCAATACACTTGGTATCGCCGCCGGGGACATCGATGGCGATGGTAACGAGGAGCTCTACTGCCTCAATGCCGATACCTTCGGCGGCTACACTCGAATGGGCGATCAGCTTTTTGCGGTCCGGGATGGCGATATTGGTTGCGACCTCTTCGCCCTCCCACAAAATAGCGAGTTCATCAATCATTTTGCCGGGCGCTCTGTATGCATGATCGACCCAACGGGGTCTGGCAAATACATGGCTTGGGTTGCGAACTATGGCGGCCCGATGCGTCTCTACAAACACATTTTGGGTGACCGCCTCATAGATGTTGCAGCTGACCTTGGCGTCGACCAGACCACGGGCGGCCGCGCGCTCATCGCAGGTCCGATTATTTCACCACCAGGGCATACCGACCTCTTTGCTGCCACTGAAAATGGACCGAACCTGCTGTTTCTCGATGTTTCAACAAGCACCGCAAGCGATGCTGCAAGTGACCTTGGCATCACCGATGAAGGCTCGCACGGCCGGGGAACCGCCATCCTTTCGACCGGAACTGGGGCCGAATTTGGGATTGTTGCGACGAACTGGCAAGATGAGCACCGTTTTTGGGTCCTCGATATGCTGGGCACCTTCCTAGATGTCGCATCCCCCGACCTCCGCCGCCCGAGCGCTGCCCGTAACGTGATTTGCGCCGACTTTGATAACTGCGGTAACGAAGAAATTCTCATCAACAATATGGACCAGCCAAACCGGCTGCTCAAGTACATCGATGGCCAATGGGTCAGAATCGATGCCGGGGATGCGAGTGAACCGGATGGCTGCGGGACGGGGATGGCGTGCTGTGACATCGATGGAGATGGCCGCCTCGAGGTCCTGATTTCGCATGGCGAGAGCGCGATGATGCCGCTGACATTCCTGCGACCGCTGGGCGGCTACGAGAACAACTGGCTGCGGATCGCGCCATTGACA
>CAIRTT010000049.1 GCA_903881535.1 uncultured Armatimonadota bacterium | reverse complement strand
GGATGTCATCCGACTTGGATGCATGCTGTGGCGAAGCCAAGCCGTATGGACAAATTGGGCAGTGTTAATGTGGTGTTCACCATCGAGTGTCCACCCATAGCCGTGGATGACATCGTAGCTGGCGCGTTTCCCCTTCAGCTGCCGGTTGGCTGTGGCAATGGATTGCAACCCATACGCGAGGTCATTCGAACGCGTTTTCGGTTGAACGGGAATCCAAGTCGCACCAGCCTCCAGAATGTCCTGATCAACTTGATCAGCATACAAATCCACGCTATGCCCAGACCTGAGTGCGGCAAGGGATATTTCGCGGTTAGCTCGGCCCTGACCATCCCCTTTCCGCGCATAGCGAGACACGATTGCAATACGCATCAGTGAGAGAGCCCCGTCCGGTCAAGCGGTCGGAATTTTTCGGGCAAAAGGGATATGACCCTGCTAACGATCTTACCCGGGACGAGGGCCGGGGCCTCCTGCTCCAGAAGCTTATCTATGATTCCAAAGCAAGTCCAAATGAGGATGCTCGGTGCATAATAGCCACCTTGGAGCCAGTTACCAAACGTGACAACTGCGATGGCAATCCACTCCAGTGATGTAGATGTGCGGCGGATATCCCAGAGTTTGATGATGACCCAAGACATCCTTCCCATCAGAACCATGTAGAGAATGCCACCAATAAATCCGGTACTCACGATGATGTTTGTAAAATCGAGTTCCGTTGAAAAGGTTCCATCCTCACCGTCGGTTCCCCCCTGACTAAAGCGCCGTCCTGCGATGGTGGTCGACCCAAGTCCGCGTCCGATTGGGTTACGGATTCCGCTGGTGAATCCGATTTCAACGAGACCTGCGTGTTTGGTTGCAGTCGAACGCTCGGAACCGAGCGGATTCGTCAACCCCTCAACTTGGTGTTCAACGAAGACAGCTGCATTCCGGTCGAGGTTTAGGGAGCGCGTCTGGTTCAGACCGATCAGGAGACCGGCAACTCCGATTGCTACGCCGATGATGATACGTGGTATTCGGGTAACAACACGTTTATCAAGAAAACTCCAAGAGACGATACACCCAGCGAGCAGCATCACAACACCTGCGCGTGATGACGACAGAAAGATTGTCGCGGAGATGAACAGAAACGGAAGGGCATAGAGGTACTTACGCTGCATAAAACGCGACCACGCTACCATCGCGCCCATTGACATTAAGGTGACGTACTCTCCGAACGAAAGGGATGCCCCAAACACGCGAACAACATCATCGGTCAAAAACTGCCTGTACTTCGATACGACCATCCAATAACGCTCGACACTAGACATCTCACCAAATTGCTGTCTTAGACCGACCAGTGCAGTGATCACCGATACGATAACCAACACTGTCCCAATCGTTGCTAGCGTCTGCTTGCCTCCGTGGTGTCTTCCGACAAAGAACCACAGCAAGGGTCCAATATAGAACATTGCACCGCCGAGGCCGACCAGTATGCCGCCTTGATTGGGGTTGAAGATCTGCAGGACCATCACGACGAGCAGAGCGATGGTGATCTTAATCGTAGTGTTCTTCACCGAAATCCAGCGGTTACTGGCGATTCGGATGAATAGCAGGGTGCCGACGGCCGCTCCGATAAGGGTTAATGGTTCGTTGGACTGATACCCAATACTCGGAATCAGCTCACGCCTAATTAGACCCAAAAAGGGAAGAAACGCGGCAAGGATCGAGAATCCGATCATCGGGTATTGGACAATGCTGCCCCCAATAACTGCGGCGACGATCAACGCAATCATGATGCGCAGCGGTTCGGACAACGCTCCTGCACTTGGCTCATCGATACCATAGAGCCCAAGCGTAAACGGAATGAGCATCAGGACGGCACAACCTACTATTCCGGCATGCCGGAAAAGTAGGTTGCGAAGGCTAACTGTCAGGTGAACTAGCACGCTCTACCTAAACAGTCGTAGCAATCCGGTAGCTGTAGTAACAGCCCATAGTGCATCCTGTAAGCTGAAGCGCTTCTTTCCAGCCCTTGACTCAACGAATATACTGTCATCCGGTTTTACAGGAACATCTTTTGTAAGATCCCCCTTAAGCATCATCTCGACGTTATGCGTCGTTGTCTCATCTTTGCCATCAGTCAGTTTGCGGGTCAGGCGAACATTCTTCAAATCAGCATTTTGAGCGGGTAATCCGGCAATCGAAAGAGCTTCAAAGAGAGTCAGCGAACAGTCATCTGGATAAATGATTTCGCCCGTCTTTTGTGTCGCACCGTTAGTACGGAAGACTCTTTTATTCTGCGGAATGACAAGGACATCTCCAGCTTCAAGCTTGGTGCCACCCTTTACAATGCCCGTCTCCAATATCCCGCGAAGGTCGACCTTGATCGTTTGTCCCTTACGGACAATGCTTGCCTGAGAGAGCGCGGCAGCGGGTGTGACACCGCCAGCGGCATTCAACACAGCCAGAATAGAGCCATCCCGGGGAATGACAACACTGCTTTGCGAACGCACCTCACCAACAACCCGGACCATGGTTTCACTTGGATCAGATTCATCGATGATGATATTGTCGCCGCTCTCAAGCGTTACATTCTGCTTTTGGTCACCCGTGTAGAGCTTGCCTACATCCACTGTCACCGGCCCCGCTGGACGGTACACAACAAGCTTGTAAAACTCATAGCGGTCAGATGGGAGCCCACCTGCAAGCGCGAGGACATCAAGAAGGCGCATCCCGTCTCGCAGCTCAACCTTACCTGCGTTACGGACATCCCCATAGATGTTCACCGTCATCGGTTCCCGGGCAGCTACCGAAACCGAAACAACCGGGTTCACCAGCTGTTTGGCATCGACAATCGCTTTCTTGACCAAATTACCGATCTCAGAAACGGTCTTTCCGGTAACCGAAATCGGGCCAAAAAAGTAACTGATGCTGTTATCGTTTTGGACACGGGTTCCAGAAATGGAAAACTCTGGATGGTTGAGCACCTGAATCGAGATGGTGTCTCCAGCCTTGACTTTGTAATCGGATGCAACTGCCGGAGTTGGGGCCTGTGCGTAACCGGAATGCACCGGGATTCCACCAAGCGCGACGAGGCAGGTCATCGCAACCAATGATTTTTTCACTTGCATCACTTTGTATCCGTACCCGATGATTCGACAGCTGCAGGTTCAGGGGTTGCATCGACAGCCTTGCCCGGAGTGTCCACATTGCCAGGGATATAGTACTTGCCGTAGCCGTAACCATAGCCGTAACCGTAATAATAGTAGTACCCACCACCCGGACTTGATATACGGTTAAGGACGGTTCCGAGCACCGATGTACCCGCACGCTGTAGGAGTTCTACAGAGCGCCGGATGTTGGCCTTCTTCGTATCCCCAAACGCAACTACAAGGAGGACGCCATCTACACGGGCGGAGAGAACGATTGAGTCCGCAACCAGCAAGGTAGGAGGAGTGTCGAAGAGCACGATGTCGGCACGTTCTTTGAGCTGCTCGACCACACGCTCCATCGCAGAACTTCCAAGAAGCTCCGCCGGATTCGGTGGAGGCGAACCAGCAGGAACAATCCAGACATTTTCCACATTGGTCGGCTGCATAACATCATCCAATGTGTGCGAGTCAACAAGGACATCCGTGAGTCCAGGGCTGGATTCCACCTTGAAGAGCTTATGCTGACTTGGGCGACGAAGGTCGGCATCCACAATCACCACACGCTTACCATCGAGAGCAAGGGCCATCGCGAGGTTTGCAGCCGTGGTTGATTTACCTTCAGAAGGAACCGATGATGTAATCAGCAGCGTTCGTAGTTCATTACCGACCGCAGCAAAGTTTAGGTTCGTACGGAGACTTCGATAGGACTCCATGAGGGGCGAGAAACTCGAAATATCTCGGATGAGGCGAAGCCCCTCTTCCTCTACCATCGGCACGTGGCCAAGGCTTGGGAGACGTAGAACACGCTCAGCTTCCTCTGGGCTGTTGATACGGTCATCAAGGAGCTCAAGCAGAAGCGCAATCGCAAAGCCAAGAACCAGACCGATGACGGCAGCAAGAATGATGTTCTGCTGTTTCTTCGGGCGAATCGGGATGGTTGGAAGCAGTGCACGTTCGATCGGCTGAATATTGGTGCTGATGGTCTTGAGGCGCAGCTCGATGTTCTGTGCCTGATCGGACCAATACTTGGAGCGTTCCTGACTCGACTTTATCCTTGACTCGAGGCGCTGATAATAGTTTTCCCACAATGGAAACTGGTTCAGGCGTGCATCGGCCGTCTTAAGCGATTCTGCAATCCCGGCAGCACGTGTCGCCGCAGCGGATGCATCGATTTCAAGCTGAATAATCCGCTCGTTCAATGTTGCGTACGAAGGGTTGAAGCGCGCGGTGCGGATTGGCGTCGACTTGCGGTACTTCACCAAGCGTATCCGAAGCTCAGCCAGCTCTTTTGTCTTTACAACAATGGCATCCGCGCTTGGGCCAAGGGTTGTTCCGAGCGATGTCAGTTGGGTTTCAAGCTCATCGATTTTGACCTGGAATGACTGAACGGTAGGGTCAGCATCCGCGGATGGAATGTCACTCCGAGTCGTCGGGATAGACTTCAGGCGCTCCCGACTACTTTCGATTTTACGTTGGGCCTCAATGGATCCTGCGCGAGCTGTATTATACGCAATCTGGAGATCGGTAACTACCTGCTGCTGGGCTTCACGGTTACTCTGAAGGTCAGGAAGGTTTTTATCCTTCTTGAGGGTCTGGAGCTCCGTCAATGCCTTCATCGCGTCATCGTTGTTGACTTTGGCCTGATCCGAAGCAAACTGACTAGCCTGCCGAAGGCTCGATTCACCCTTGGTCTTTACATTTTCGGTGTAAACATCCACCAATGTGTTTGCGGTATCCCGCACAAGACTTGGGTTGTCTCCCTCGACGGTGACTTCGATAATAGATGTATTTTCAACGACATCGACGGTGACCAAAGGAAGGTTTTTGGCGCTTAGTCTGCGGCCAACTTCGTCTTTGATTTCCGACCGTTGAATCATCTCAACCTGCGTCAGTGGCGAGTATTGCTGGCTGAGCTGAAACAGTGCAGCAAGTGGATCCGTACTGACATTGTTGATGACATAGGATGGCGGAGAAACAAGCAGGCGTGCGACGGCTCTGTATGTTGGGGCCTGAACCATTGTGATCAGTACGCCGACCACCAGAACAAAAGCAAAGACCTGAAAAATCACCAGCCTACGTCGGCGGAACATGTCACCATATTCCTGCAACGATAGCGATTGGCCGGTTTCGTTTACGCTTTCAACTCTCTCTTGCATGTAGCCCCTCGGGCGACATGGATTCTCCCCAGCATCAGTACGCCCCTTCTGCTTTCAGTACTGCAGGTATTACACGTAATAACACCCAACAGTCAAGCAGAATAGAACGGTGACGTAGATATTCCAAGTCCAAGTCAACCCATTCCGAAAAAGTGAGTCTACTACGTCCTGTCACCTCGCGTAAGCACAAGAGGCCTGGTTTGCCCTGTAAACGCGATTTTTGCAGTGTGGAATATGCATCAACTTCTTTTGGAAGATGGGGCCGAGGCCCGACTAAAGTCATCGTTCCGGAAAGAACCAACCATAGTTGTGGGAGCTCATCAATAGACAATCGGCGGATTGCACGGCCGACCCGGGTTACGCGCGGGTCGTTTGCCATCTTAAAAATGACATCCCCAGCTTCATTTTGCGAAGAAAGTTGTTCCTTAATCGCATCCGCATCACGGCGCATGCTCCGGAACTTCGTGAACAAAAACTCACGTCCATGCTGACCAACACGCAGCTGCCGGTAAAAAACAGGGGTGCCGTCTTCAATTGCGATGAACATCGCAACGCATGCCATCACAGGCGAGAGCAGAATCAACGCAACAGACGACACTACAATGTCCAGAATACGCTTAACTGCCTCGTCAAATGCATTAAGAGGGCGTACGGAACCCAGCTCACCGGCACAACACTTAGAAATGACAGGAGGTAACTTTAGAGACATGGCACATCGGACACTTTTTCGGGCAATTCCATTTGAAACAGTCAAATTTTCAATCATCAGTGCATTTCCACGCATTACCACCCACACAGTTTGTATGGATGTAGAAAATTCCCATTGAAAGTCATGCAGCAGTAACTACTGAATGTGTCTCAGCGAGATTCTAACACAATGATATTCGGTAAATGTTTCCCCAATCTGAAGTGGAATAATCATGCAGTCGGCTATACTTCACGGGTGACTATGCATCCAGATGCGTCTCCAGCATCCCTCATTCTTTGCGATACCGGGGCAGCTTTCTGCCAACGCCTTGCGGCGACTCCCGAGCTGCTTCCAGATGTCAGCGAGCATGCCGATAATTCCATCAAAATACTCCTGCTTGCGGCACTCCGAGTACGCCACCATCTAACATCGGTGCCGCCCACTGTTTGCAGAACTATTGGAGGATTAGAGGCCGTGCGCTTCGATATCCGGCAACATGGTTGCATCTACCTTGTGTGGAATCCGACAGCAAATATCGCGGTGGGTGGAATCATCCCGGCGTTTCCAGAGCTTACACTCGCACCGCATGAAGGCCGGATTCTAGCGACCGATGAGCCAATAGGCCCCAGTGAGTCGCTCCTTAGCGCCTACTCCGGCCTGGTCAAGTCAACCGCCACAGTTGTCAGCGCAGATATAAGGCCCGACCCATACGCAGGTGCCTACGTCGTGATCGGTGGCCGGACCGGCGATACCCACAATCTAGTCATGTTTCACCGTGCAGGTGGCGAAGCACTAACCATCACGATTGACAACATCCCTACCATTCACGCAATCGCTGACAACATTGTAATTGCGGTACCCGATCACCTCCGGCGCTATATGGTCACAGCGAGCGGCATCACTGCGGGCTCTTACTTTGTTAACACAGCTGGTGAAATCTCCACGTGGATGAACACTGAAATCACGGCAACGGGTGAGTTCACCGGCCATTTGGACCCATTGCCTCTCGATGTCATCGTAAACAACTACCCAGCCCAGCGCAACGATGACATAACACTTGTGGCTGGCACAAACAGTATCCGAGTCCGCTACGCGGGTACGACACCACCTGAAAACACACTTTTCCTCCCCGATGCTGCATGTTGGTGCGGGGAGCTTGCCCCTTGGAGGATTGAATCCGCTTGAGCCATTACCGTCAACCAGCACCGCACATCACACAGGCAGTCCTCGCACCCGCAAACCCAACCATCTCATTTTCGCCCGACAGAAAACACTTTCTGGCAATCGAACATCCAAGCCATCCATCCCTGGATGCCTTGGCAAAGCCATTTCTAAAGCTTGCTGGCTCTCGCTGGGACCCAACACGCCCAGGCTACCAAACCACACTCCACGGCTCAGAAATCCGCCTTACAAATGTCGCAACTGGCCAGACGCGCATGGTCACAGATCTTCCCGCGGACATCCGGATTGATGGCGTCAACTGGAGCCCGGACAGCCGATGGTTGTCTGTTACGGCGGACATGGATGGCGGTGGCATCGGGCTCTACGTCATCGATGTCGAAACACTGTCATCCCGCGAAGTCACCGGCCTACGCCTCAAGGATTCCCTGGCGGCAACAACGCAGTGGCTCCGCGATAGCTCGGCAATCTACGCAACGGCTGTTCCGGATGACCAACCGCCTTTCCCGCAGCCGACCGCAACCCCGGATGGTCCCAACATTCAGGAAAGCCACGACAAACGCACCCGCACGGCCACCTATCAGGATTTGCTGACATCCCCACACGATGAAGCCTGCTTTGCACACATCATCACCTGCCAGCTG
>CAIRTT010000048.1 GCA_903881535.1 uncultured Armatimonadota bacterium | reverse complement strand
CCTCCCCCCCATTCCCCGCCCCCGATTCGGAAGTGGGACGGCACGTCGGGCGCCCTCGTCCTCAGCCCTGCCAGAGGAGACTAGATGGGCAGGTGCTGACCCGGGCGCAGCTACTCCCTGCGGAATCTGGGCGGCACATCGGGCGACCTCTTCATGAGCCCTGCCAGAGGCGACTTGATTGGTGGGTTCAGCAGGTGCTGACCCGGGCGCTGCCTCCCGTGACCTAAGCTCACGGGCCTTAGGTTGCGTGCCCGTCTCATCATGCGCACCATGTCCTTTCTCTGCTCCTGACGATTCTGCCACCCATTCAAAAGACTCGTTGGCCAAATCACGATCCTCATCTCCCTCTGCAGCGCAAAAATCTGAGTCCTCCTCATCATCTTCGAAGTCATCATTTATCGTCAAATCATGAAGGTCTACCTCTGAGCCTGCATCACTCTCATCGTCGTCCGAACAGGGGGGAAGAACTAAGCTGAACAGTTCATGCTTGTGATCTGGATCAAACTCATTCTCTTCAGCATCATCAGGTTGCACAGCAATCAGAGCGTACGCCTGCTTTTTGCCAGTTCGCTTCCAGAACTTGTTCGAGGTTTCAAAGGTAGGAGGCTCATCGTCCGGTTGCGCATTGAACTCTGATTCCACCTCTGCTTCCGATAGAAGCGGCTTGCTGGCCTTGCCGAATAGCAAACGCTCCTCGTCTTCCTTGACTTGAGCATTCCTCGACTTCGTTTGAAAGTCTACTTGATTGTGCTCCTTCAAGGCTTGGGGCTGAGTCACCACCCCATTTCTGATAAGCCGGGCCATTGTGTACGATATCAGGTCCTCCCCGTAGTCCCACATCAAAACCTCCGTGAGCGTGAGGTACACCAGCAAGTTCTCCATCTTGTCATACTCGGGCTTCTTCTTTCGCCAGCCATTGGACGCCAGGGCCTTGCGAGAGGCCCTTCTCCCGTACTCGTGGCGGCGCTCAGCGCCCGAGTTGGACATCATGCCCAGAGTAAATCCATCTTTCTCCAGCGCCCGCATGAAGTCTCCCGCGTGATCCATCAGCGTATGGAGGTAGTAGGATTTCGAGTAATCCTCCGTCGACATCGACTGGAACCGAAAGATGAACTCGCGGCACTCCTTTCCAAATCGCGCGAAGCCGTCCTCTCCACCAATGACGTCCTTCTTGAGTTTATCGGGGAACCTCTCCGACATGAGCTTCTCAACCACGGCCCACTGCCGCCACACCTCAATGGTCCGCGGAACGAAACCGACCTTGAACACCTTTGCCACATCACTGTCCTCCGTCGAGTTGGGCCACATGGCTTCGAGGACACGCTCAATCGCCATCTTCCCATCAGGGCCTTCCTCAAGCAGACTCTTGACCTGGTGCCCTTCAAAACTGATCTTCTCGTACGTTTTGGAGGTTACGTTCTTCTGGTACACCCTGTTGATCTTTTCTTTAGCCAGGGCTGCGTTCATGCGATCGACCAGCCGCGCCTGGTGCTTGGAGGTTAAAGCAGCCTGGCAGATTTGATAAAACAGAGTCTCTGTGACGCGCATTTTGCAGTGGAGAGCACAGAACGGACACCGATCTGCAGTCAGGCTAGGGAAATTTTCCAGCAGGTACTCCGACGGCCGCGAAAATCCAACGACGGGCATCACTCGGACGCAGGTGCCCGCTGGTATGAGGCATTGACCGCATGTGCATTCCCGAGGGTGGTTCGTCCGCCAGCCAATGAGCTTTTTCAGCACGTCCACGTCTGGCCCATCCTTTGGCCGTGGGGCAGCCTTGGGCTTTTTCGCAGGACGCCGCGCCCCTTCCCCCGCGCCCGCATCTGGCACGGGCACAGGCGCCTGCGCCCGCGCCTCCGGATCCAACCTCGTGCTTTCGCGAAGGCCTTGTGCCGTCAAGATCTGAACATTCTTGTGATCCACCCCTGCGTTGATGGCGTAGAGCGTCCTAGCGTGCATGTCATGCTCGTGCGCCATCGCCTGCAGACTTGTAGCCTTGGTGGTAGTGAACAGTGTATACGGCAGGTGCCGCTCGTCCTCGTTTGCCATGCAGTGGGCGCAGAAGCGCTTCCCCGCACAGCCGTGACCGAAAACACCGCACTGGGCCGCCATGTCAGCAGGAAACCAGAACCTGACCTTCACTGGAAAATATCGCTTCTGATCGGGCGCTGCCTTCTCCTCCGCTAATTTTTCCTCCTCGCTGAGCTCGGAGAATGCCTTCGAGCGCCCCAGGAAGGTCTGAAGCTCTCTATCGAACACCAGCCCCTCATTTTGAAGTCTCTCGCACTGCTTGAAGAACTCTGTCGCGTTGGCCTGCACATTCTCCCGGCTGTCCTTGCCCAGCCACATGCCCAACGTGCGCATGGCCAGCGCCCGCTGGCTGTCGGCTGCCGCTTGCGCTCCTTTTCTGAAGACGTGCAGCATAAACTCCGTGATTGAGCACTTCTTCGTAATCCTCCGAGCGTCGCAGGTAATCTTGCACCAGAGAGTCTCCATCCAGTTGAGCATACCGGGGCCGGCGTGCCCGATCGAGCGCGCCCCAGACTCATCGCGAGTGGCCTTTTCGGCTGGCATCTGAAGCAGGCGGTCCGCCTCGTGCTCAACCACCTGCCGTAACGCGGCGAACCAGCCGTCTGGCGTTGCGTACAATTGCAGGTCTTCTTCAGCCAATTCTCGCATATGATTCCTAGCACCTGCGAGATCTCGCTCCGTCGGCAGCGCCCATCCCATACCCATGCCCACCAGAATTGAGCGGACAGCTCTGTATGCCTTTGTCGACACTGCCTCCTTGGCTAGCTTGCACGCCGCCTTGAGGAGCTCGATTTCGTCTTTGCGCTTGGCCTTCAGGTCGGCCCTGTACTTCTTGATGATCTTATCCTTGAAACGCTTGCTGGAGTTTGGGCTCCAACGCATAATCCTGGGATCACGAGCAACCAGGCGCTGAAGAGCAGGTAGCATGTCGGAAATGATCGACGTGGCAATGATCTTGAGGTGTGCCTTGTTCTCCTCGCTGAGTACCAGCGGAGCCTCAGCACACGCACACGCGGCTTGATGCAGTCTCTTCTTCCTCTCCGCGTTGTCTCTCCTTGAAAGCCTTGCGCGTCGTTCTGGTCTCCAAATTGATTCCCGCCCCACCACCCGCGGCGCCGGCCGTGATTCGCTTCCGTTCACAATTGGAGCATCAACCCGAGCTTCGAGACTCTCCCAGGACTGTTGAAAATCCCGGATAAATGCAGGATTGTGCAATGATTCCTCCCTTACAATTTTGGCAAGTCGGCGTTCATCGGCTTCAGTCAGGCCGCGCATAAAATCTTCAGCAAGGGATTCAGCTGAAACACGGCCAGCTTCACCCGATCCATCCTGCGCTGCTCCACCGGCGCCGGCTGCGCCATCGCCAGCCTCAAAAGGATCGGCGGCTGCGCCATCGCCAGACTTGGAAGGATCAAGGCGGCCCCCTTCAGCGCACCAGGCGTGAACCTGCTTCATCACTGCGTCGAACCAGTTGCTGTCCTTCACAGGTTTTGACCCACCAGCCGCCTGCGTCGAGGCTCCGTCTTCAACAGGGCCGCCATCACGATTCACTGCAGTATCT
>CAIRTT010000047.1 GCA_903881535.1 uncultured Armatimonadota bacterium | reverse complement strand
TCCGGCATTCGACTCGCCCTGATACCAGATTGCGCCCGTGACGGTGTACTTTGCTACAGGGACAAGCATAGCGTTGTAGAGAACCGATGCCTTGTTGGCATTGCGATTGTCGCCTGGATTGAACTCATCCTTGCTCATGCCTGCCTTGATGTTCGTTGCAGGGCTGGTCCACGCTTCGATCCGTGTGCCACCCCAGCTGGTATGAATCATCCCGATTGGGCAACCAAGGGTCTTACGCAGTGTCTTTGCAAAGTGGTAGCCAACCGCAGAGAAGTTTGGAGTCGTGCCAGGAGCAGCAGCCTGCCACGAACCCGTTACATCCTTGAGCTCAGTGTCTGAAATCGCCTTAGTAACAGTGAACATACGAAGGCCGTCATCGGTGCTCTCATTAGCCGTCTTTTCTGGTTCGAATGTGATCCGTACGGGCCATTCCATATTCGACTGACCGGAGCAAACCCAGACCTCACCCACAAGGACATCGGTGAGCTGAAGCTTGTTCTTACCAGTGACATTGACAACGTATGGTCCGCCGGTTGGCAGGGATGGAAGGAAAACTTCCCAAGAGCCATCCGCGCCCGCTGTTGTAGAAGCTTTACGCTTTGCCACATCTACGGTAACGGTCTCACCTGCATCCGCCCAGCCCCAGATGCGAACGGGCTTGTTCCGTTGCAGCACCATGTGGTCACTGATTGCTCGAGGCAGGGTTACATCGGCCATTGCCGCACCACTAAGCACCAACGAGGCAGCGATGCCTCCGATGGTGACGAGTCTACGCACTAAGTACATTTTGATATACCTCCACTGTCGACCTGGAAATCGGGTTCCAGGAGAACTTCGTCCGAACAACTTCCTTTGCACGCTCCGCAAGCTTCGCCGAACGTACATCATCGCGTAAAACACGATCGATTCCCCATGCGAGCGAGTTGACATCCCCCGCATACGTCGTCGTACCAGTAACATCGTGCTCGACGACCTCCCGCAGGCCGCCAGCATCACTGACGACCACCGGAACTCCGGCAGCCATCGCTTCAAGAGCCACAATCCCAAACGGTTCGTAGAGACTTGGGTAAACAGCGACATCGGCGACGGCGTAGAGACCATCCCGGTCTTCATCCGAGATACGGCCGGTAAAATACACGCTGTCCCAAATCCCGAGTGCCTGCGCGCGTTCTTCGAGATGCGTCCTTGCACCGCCTCCTGAGATCACGAGTTTTATGGGCAAGCTTGGATGCAGCTTTCCGATGGCTTCAACCAGCAGATGTGCGCCTTTTTCACCAACCATCCGGCCGATGAAGAACACAATCTTCTCGTTCGTGCCGGCAAAACGCGACCGGAATGCAGCACGTTCATCCGGGGTGAAGTGTGCATCGAGTTTAGTGCCATCAACGCCATTTGGAATAACCGAAATTCGGTGCCAATGTGCGCCAAGGTGCTGGACGATTTCATGACGCATCGCTTCGGAACACACGATGACAGAATCGGAGCGCTGTATCAGCTCACATTCCCAGCT
>CAIRTT010000046.1 GCA_903881535.1 uncultured Armatimonadota bacterium | reverse complement strand
TTTAGTTCACCCGGCAAAGTGTCAGGCCATCCCCAATCGGCAGCAGAACCATCTCGACACGCGCATCCGCATGCACCTTGATGTTCAGCGCACGAAGCGCAATCGTGTCGTCATCCTGAACATCCTCATCGATGACCTTTGCATACCAAAGCGTATTGTCAATCCCAATAACTCCACCCTTACGAACCAGCTTGAGGGCTGCTTCGTAGTACGCATCGTAGTTGGGCTTATCGGCATCGATAAAGGCAAAATCAAATGTCCCAGCATGCCCCGTTGTCAAGAGAGTTTCCAGAGTTTCGGTTGCAGGACCGATACGCAAATCAATTTTGGATGCAACGCCTGCCGTTTCCCAGTGCGGCCGCCCAATCGCCGGGTACTCACTTGAAATGTCACAGCAAACAAGTTCGCCATCTGCGGGCAGAGCCTCGGCTGTTACCAGCGCAGAATATCCAGTAAATGTCCCAACCTCGAGGCATTTGCGCGCGCCAAGTATTTTGATGAGCAGGTACATAAAATTTCCCTGTTCTTCACTGATCTGCATGGATGCATTTTCGAGGGCATTCGTGGCATCCCGGAGCGCAGCCCGATGCGGATTGGGTCTGGTACCGACCTTGACAACGTAATCCTGCAGCTCAGCAGGAAGACCGAATGAGACTCTAGACATGCCATCCGGTTCGCTTTATAGATGTGATTCTCCTTGTGCACCCCTGGAATCATCAGCCTAGAATGCTTTTATGCGCCCTCAAAATCTCTTTCTGGATGAATCCTCAGACTGGAACAACATCCTCGAACCCATTTTCGCATCACCGGATGGCCAGCTCCTCCTCGAGCGCATCGCAAATGAGCGTGCATCCAACACTGTCTATCCACCAGCTGGGATAGAGCTTCGCGCGCTCACGCTGACACCCTTTGCGAAGACCAAGGTCATCATTATTGGGCAGGATCCGTACCACGGTCCGGGCCAAGCGCAGGGCCTCTGCTTCAGCGTCCCGGATACCATTCCCGCACCGCCATCCCTGAGGAATATCCACAAAGCACTGGCACTCGACCTCGGTGTTTCAGAGCCAACCCGCCACGACCTCACTCCATGGGCACATCAGGGTGTTCTGCTCTGGAACACAACCCTGACCGTGCGTGCGGCGACGCCACTGTCGCATGCAAAGCTGGGCTGGGACATTATCACAAGTGCCGTTCTTGCAGCGCTTGCATCCCGTGACAATCCACCCATCTTCGTGCTGTGGGGATCGCATGCCGCGAATGCAGCCGTGCCATTTCTCACTGAACGGCATGACAGCATCCGGTCGGTGCATCCGAGTCCACTCAGTGCACATCGAGGGTTCTTCGAACATCGGCCATTTTCAACCATCAATGGGATTCTTAGGCTTCGCGGAGAGCAGACGATCGATTGGATGGATGGGTTGGTGTGACTCTGAGGGTAGCAATTACCACCATAAGAGAGATTATTTAGTCTAGAGGAACATTAGGACATATGGCATCCTCAGGCTCCGCGGTGAGCAGACTATCGATTGGCTTGAGGAGTTGCTCTAGGGGCTTAAATTCTCACAAACATCTACACCCGCCAAGCGAGAGAAATTCAGTGTGCGCTGTCAGATGAGATTCCGAAGCATCCTGCGGCTTCGCGGAGAGCAGACGATCGATTGGCTGGATGGGTTGGTCTAGACCTTGTGATTGCCCTGCCACCAAAGTGCGTACTACATCACGCAAACGTACGCCTCTGCCGCGCAGAGCCTATGGATGGATTGATGTGCTGGGGTAAGTCTTATCATCAACACGCGCATTCTCGGCTAACGAAATAGAAACCTACTTCGCGAGAATAAATGCGTTGACGATGTCAACGGATGACACCACAGCCAACAGGATGTGAACCACAACCCAGAAGCGCCACGTACGGCGAATCGAGACCCCAGCGGCAACCAGTACTGCGAGGGGAACGATTCCAGGTAGCAGGGCCTCACCCAAATTTTGCATCGATGCAGCAGGACCAACAAGAGCAGCGGCCAACGCACCGCCCCCCATAACTCCTATCGCCATCGGGAAGACGAGAATAAATGTCGCCCATGCGGGCATCCGAACACCGCTCGTAATCACCATCTGCAGACTTGCCAAGAGACCCGTTACCGCAAGCAATGCCATCATCACGTTTGTAGGTACCGCTGTACCAACAGTGTACGTGAGAGTCCCCAACATCACGGGCAAGGCAGTCACAAACAACTGTGGCCAGTACCACCAGCGCATGATGATCGGTTCAGCCGTTGCCCTGTAGCGTGGAGTTTCTCTTTGTGCCTGTGGTTGGTAGAGTGCATCCGATGGCCATGTAGTAGGAAGACCATCCCCATTACTAGCTTTAGAACCACGCATCGATCCCGTGGCTTCCGTCCCAACATTTTGACGTGTACCATCGTTTAAAACCGGGCTTACAGTTGCGACCGTTCGCGGCTCCGCAGTAGCTGGCGACTTGGTATCGAGTGTCACGGTTCCAACTCCTTGTGGTGCCAAGACATCCTTAATGCCATCACCCTCGTTCATCGTCGCCGAGTGCACGGCAACTCCTGTAGTGACGAGCTCACGCCCAACACCAATATTCGTCGAATACGCCTCTTGCTGACCTTCACTGCCAGTGATTTCCCTAGCACTCGAGTCATTCTCATCGGATTGGGAGTACTCGATACCAATGATCGTTTCGTACTCTTCCACCGGGTCAACCTCAGGGGCATCCGGGTCTGGCTGACTATACTCGAGAAACATCCGAAGGCGGCGGTCAGGCGACAGGTCATTGTTTGCAGCGAGGCTGCGCGCAAGGTTTGCGATTTCATCCGCGTGGAGCTTGAACAGGAAGTTTGCAAAGCGTCCATCAGCGAGGGCTGTACAAGAAAAGTCCCAGTTCCGCGCTGCTGCGGCTAAAAAGCCATCGATGTCGGCCGTTGCATTGCCATCTGGGAAGACGAAGAACGGTGACATTTCTGTAGACAGCTGTGGCTCTGGCGTCGGGATACGCATCCTGGTATCCGCATTCGGCCTAGATTCCGTCAGGACTGCGGCCGGTGCAATCCCCGCAGATGTAAGCAGTGCATCGCGGAAAGAACGCGCATCCTGATAGCGGTCATCCTTGCGTTTCGACAACGCCTTTGTAAGAACAAGATCCAGTTCGGAAGGCAACCCAAGTCCCAAATGGCTGACATGCATTGGCTCGGTATTATCAATGACACGTTTCCAGGCAAATGGATCACGGGTTTTCTCAACCACAAATGGCCGCCGGCCAGTGATCATTTCATAGACAACAACCCCAACCGACCACAGGTCTGAGCGACGGTCACTCCCTGCCGTCTCATCAAAGTCCTCAGGGGCCATGTACGGGTACGTCCCGCCACCACCGGCAAGGGATGTGCTGCTTAGCAGCTCAGCAAGGCCAAAATCGGTGAGTTTGACAGTATGGCCATCGCTACCTATCAGGATGTTCGCCGGCTTTATATCCCGGTGGAGCACGCGGTGATCATGCGCGTGTGCAAGGCCATCAAGGATATTGATTGCAATCGTCAGCGCTTCCTGAAGTGGCAATGGACGGCGGTTACGCGCACGCATCACTTCCGAGAGGTTACTCCCCCGGATGAGTTCCATGTCGATGATCACAACGCCATCGATTTCGTCTACAGCGTGAACGGCTATCAGGGATGGATGTCGCAGGCGATCTAGGAGACGTGCTTCAGAAAGAACACGGTCTAGCTCAGGCCCTGCTCCACGCACTTCCTTAAGTGCAACCTGCCGACGTAGCAGGGTGTCATAGGCGAGGTAGACGACTCCGGAAGCTCCGCTTCCAAGGACATCCAGACGCTCGTATTTTCCGAGGTGACCAATCGCCATAGGGTATTAGTTCGCTGTGCAATCCATTACTTTCCTGCAATTACAGGATTCACAACGTACAAAATACCACCATCGATGTAGTAAATGGCACCATTACCACTGTCGATAATCAAACTGCTTGGATTCTTTAGACGCGAGACCAAGGTGGTCCGATTCCCCGCAACGGTGATGCGCTCGATAATTCCGCGGGTTGCATCCGTGATGTACACATTGCCATCCGGGTCCACAGCCATCCCGGAAACCTGTTGCCCACGACGTGGAGCAACGCGATCTTCCACGATGCCAGCCATGTTTTTCACGAAGACCTTACCGGTGGATGCCCCTACCCAGGCTGGGCCGGTCGCAACTGACCAGGACAGAATGCCATCCCGGGCTGGTGAGCGGTCACTGAATACAATGGGATCCTGATATTTAATGCGCGAAAACTCAGGACGTACTTCAGGTTCAAACACGGTTGTTGTGCCGGTTAGGCGCTTACCAAGACTGACACGCAGCGGGTCAACCACCATCACACCGACAAGCAGAACCGACATCAGGATGCCAATCAGCGCAAAGGGTAGCATCCACGCTTTCGATGTTGACTCTGATTTGCGCCGCTTTACTGGCTCAGGCTTTTGGATGGGTCGGTATGCTTCGTTGATGGCCGTCCCCATGGATGCTTTCGCATCGGGAGTGGCGCTTGCCACTGCAAATCCATTGGTTGCAAACTCGGAGTACTCAGCAGCAGACCGCATGACGTGACCACGATAGTCGCCGTTGATCAACGATGGTCCCTCTTGCGTTGTAGTGACATCGATGACGGAGACAGTGATATTGTCATTTCCACCGGCTTGCAGCGCGGCTTGAATCAATGCCTGAGTGGCGTGTGTGTTGCTCTCTGCTTTGTCCAGAATATTGGCGATTTCGACATCTTGAATCATCGTCGTAAGGCCATCGGTGCACACCAGAATACGGTCGGCTTCTTGAAGTGTGTGTGTGGAGACATCACAGAGCACGGTCGGGCTGATGCCAATCGCCCTTGTGACGACATTGCGGTAGCGTGACTTCCGGGCTTCATCCTCGGTCATGTGTCCAAGTTTGACTTGTTCCGCCACAAACGAATGGTCATCCGTGAGGGGCCTCAGGACACCGGAGCGCATCAGATACGCCCGTGAGTCGCCGATATGTGCGACGATCAGTTCGCCCTGATAGACAATAACGACAACTCCGGTGGTTCCGGCAAGGGGTTTGTCTTCCGCGGGGAGACCGGCTACCAGCTGTCTTGCGACCGCGTGAACGGCGCCATTTGCGGCTGCCAGTGCATCCCGAAGCGCATCGGCAACTGCACCGCTTGACTTGGCATCCGGGAG
>CAIRTT010000045.1 GCA_903881535.1 uncultured Armatimonadota bacterium | reverse complement strand
GACTGAATCCACACATCAGTCTTTTGTGCAGGAGTTTTGTATCGTGGATAACAATCGCAGTCGAATCGTAACCGAAGGTACACATCGCGCCCCGAACCGGTCCATGCTTCGGGCCGTCGGATTTGGCGATGGTGACTTTGACAAGCCAATCATCGGAATCGCAAGCGGGCATTCGACCATCACTCCATGCAACATGGGGATTCGGCCATTAGCCGAGCGTGCCGAGCAGGCTGTCAGGGAAGCCGGCGGGATGCCGCAGACCTTTGGGACAATTACGATTTCTGATGGAATCTCGATGGGCACGGAAGGCATGAAGTTTTCCCTCGTCTCCCGTGAAGTCATTGCTGATTCCATCGAAACGGTTATCGGTGGTCAAAGCATGGATGGCGTTATTGCCATCGGTGGCTGTGACAAAAACATGCCCGGCGCCATCATCGCGATGGCACGCCTCAATGTTCCCGCCATATTTGTCTACGGTGGAACGATCAAACCAGGTAAACACCGGGGGCAAGACCTTACCGTTGTCAGCGTTTTTGAGGCGGTCGGCGCGCACAGTGCTGGCAAAATGGACGACACAGAGCTGCATGAAATCGAATGCAGGGCAATTCCAGGTGCTGGTAGCTGCGGTGGGATGTACACGGCGAACACAATGTCGTCGGCGATCGAGGTCTTGGGGTTAAGTCTGCCTGGCTCATCAACGATGGCTGCTGAAGATCCTGAAAAGGCTGAGAATGCTGCTGAGAGTGGCCGGGTCCTGGTAGAGGCAGTTCGCGCCAACAGGCTTCCATCCGAAATGCTTACATTTAAGGCTTTCGAAAACGCAATTGCCGTTACCATGGCTCTTGGTGGTTCGACGAATGCCGTTCTCCACTTGATTGCTATCGCAGATGCAGCAGGCGTTACTCTCACAGTCGATGACTTTGAGCGCATCCGTAAAAACATTCCAGTGGTCTGTGATCTTAAGCCAAGCGGTAAGTACGTCGCGACAGATTTACACAGGGTTGGTGGCGTTCCGCTCGTCATGAAAATGCTCCTCGACCGAGGGCTTTTACACGGGGATTGTATGACCATCACTGGCAAGACCATTGCAGAGACACTTGCAAACATACCGAGTGAGCCTCCTGCTGGACAGGATGTTGTACGGCCATTTGATAAACCGCTTTACTCTGAGGGCCACTTGGCTATCTTAAAGGGCAACCTCGCACCGGAAGGCGCTGTTGCTAAAATCTCAGGTGTAAAGGTACCAGTCATCACGGGTCCCGCCAGAGTCTTCGATTCAGAAGAGGAGTGCCTTGAGAGCATCCTCGCGGGGAGTATCCACCCTGGGGATGTCCTTGTTATCCGCTACGAAGGTCCAAAGGGTGGACCGGGGATGCGTGAAATGCTCGCTCCTACATCGGCGATCATTGGTGCCGGGCTCGGTGATTCTGTTGGTTTCATCACGGATGGCCGATTTAGTGGCGGTACCTTTGGGCTTGTTGTCGGTCATGTTTCGCCCGAAGCTGCGGTGGGTGGAACGATTGGTCTGTTGAAGGAAGGGGATTCGATCACAATCGATGCCCACCAGCTGCTCCTACAGGTAAACATCTCCGATGAAGAGCTTGCTCAACGACGAGCCGTTTGGGTTGCGCCTGCTCCGCGTTACACCAAGGGTGTCCTTGCGAAGTTTGCCAAACTGGTTAGCTCTGCAAGTCTTGGAGCTGTTACCGACCGATTCTGATTGGGTGAAAACAGACCGGTCAGACCCAACTCAGGGCTTTGGCCGGTCTGCAATTTTTTTTCTAAACCGCATCGCACCGCTGTTCATGCAATAGCGTAACCCGTTCGGAGTTTTGGGAATGCCAAACTGTCCATTTGCATCATCGAACAAATGGCCCAGATGGCCATCGCAACGCGCGCAGAGGATTTCTACACGGTCGCCATCCGGATCACGACGCTCCGAAATGACCCGCTTTTGGATTGGCTGGTAAAAGCTGGGCCAGCCTGTGCCGCTATCAAATTTGGTGGATGTATTGAACAAGGGCAAGTCACATCCCGCACAAGAATAGAGACCATCTGTGTGGTTATTCCAGAACGAGTTTGCAAATGCTCGCTCCGTTGCTGCTTGTCGCAGTATTTGAAACTGACTTGCTGTCAAGGTTTTCCGCCACTCTGCTGGAGTTTTGGTGATTTTTGCGATGACATCTGGGATGTAATCCGCCGCTTTCGTGTCTGCGGTCGTTGTTGGCGACTGTGTGTTCCCAGTCTGAGCAGAAATGATTGTGACAAAAACAAGACAAAGCGTTGGAATAAGCATCGATGATTCTCCCTGCACTCTAAATGACTTTTGAAATGCTGGTTTTGTTCCCGCTAGTTTACGATTTATGGCACTCTAGGATGCATCACGCTAGGATAATTCATGCTGCTATCCTTGTGTTCCTTGCTGATGTTAAGTGTCGATGGTACGGAACGGCCAGCTACCGTAACAGTGCCCAACATCGCTGTTTATGTTCCTGTAAATGCGTCCATCCGGCAATCCTTTGGATCGACTTGGACGTCTATCGGATTACGTAACCGACCGGATTGGTCGAGAAAAGATGTCGTATTTTCACCAGATATCCGACTTTTGAGTGCGCCGGCGAAGAGCGATGATGGGACGAGGTTGATTCTCATTCCTGCCTTGTATCGTGCAACCCTGCAGGTTGGAAGCAAGCAGAGTGCATTTAATCTGGCTGTGTTCGCCGAGGGCGGACTCGTTGGTGCATACACATCGGCAGGGAAATCACGATTCACCGCTGCACCCGCAACCGGGTTGGGCATTAGCATCAGCCGTAACCGCCTCGATATCGAAGCACAATTTATCCAAGCTCTCAGTCAGGATGGACGTGATTTCACAGGATTTGGCATTGGGTTTGGTTACCGTCTCTGATTTTCAACAGGTAGACTTGGAACAATAGGATGGCGTAAATAAGTAAGTAATGTCTATGCAGGCACAGGAACCACAACAGCGACAACAGGAACCAACGTACAAGCAATGTATTGGTTGTCGCTACCATGTCAATGAAACGGACAGAGTGTGTCCGAACTGTGGTGTTCCTGAACCCATGTCATCCATTTCTGGGATGGCTGGAATGTTTACGCTTGGCCCTGAGATGAACGATGCAACACGCGCCATGATTGGTGCGTTTATCGGGGCTGTACTTGGTGCGCTTCTCATGCAGGGAGTCGGAGTAGCCGTTGGCGTGGCCGTTGGCGTCTCCCTAGGAATTCTCCTTGGTGCAGATCGTGGTCAGCAACCCACGGCGGCGAAAACAAAAGCAGCTGTCTCGCTCCGGGAAATCGAGCGGCGCATCGGCGAACGTCTTGTAGAGCTCCGCAACCGCGAGCGTCGATTGGCTGAGACCCGGGCGCAGTGGGAGCGTAGGGCAACCACGGGCACTGGCAGGGATGCCGCCTGGGAGCGCATTCATCAGCAGCTATTGCAGGCTGGGGATGCACTGGCGCGGCAACGTGACCGCTACCATGTAAAGCTTTGGGAAGTAACCCTTATACGGTGGCAGAATCGGTTGGATCCGATGGTGGTCGATTGGACCCGTCTGACACACGAGGGATGCTCAAAGCGTCTTACGGCACTGGATCAGATCGAAGATGAAGGCGAGGAGTTTCTCCGTGCCTGGACCGATATCGACCTTGAAGAGTATCCAGATGCACGCCGGTGCCTTGATCGTCTTAAAGCCAGCTTAGAAGCCTGCCAGCCACTTCGTGAACACTTAATTGTGAAGCAAGCGACGCTCGCGCTTAGCGGCTTGGCTCCCGCAGATGATGCGATTGATCCTTTGCTCGCGATGCCTCCTTCGACGGCATCGGCGTTTCAGGCACGTGCCAGCCTTGCAGATGTAACATCGGCGTTCGCCGCACTCGAAGGGGAATACGACCGCCTGCGCTCAGAGCAGCGGTTTGCGGATGAAGTGGATACTGTTCGGCAGCTGGGACGCTGATGCTTGAGCGCGGAGCCATTGTGGTTATAAAATTTGGCTCATCAACATTGGTAAAAACACCCGGAAATACTGTCAATGAAGCCAACTTCGCTTCGATTGTGCATTCTATTGAGGATCTGCACCAGGCAGGTATAAACGTCGTCATCGTATCAAGTGGGGCTGTTGCACTCGGTAGGCGACAGCTGAGCGCCCTTGCCGATAAGGTTGATATCACTTCAAAGCAGGTCCTCGCGACCATCGGACAGCATCATTTAATGGCGCTGTGGTCATCAGCCTTCGCTCAGGTTTCCACACTCTGTGGGCAAGTATTGGTGACAAAGGCTGAGCTGTCGAGTCGAACGGCAAACCTAAATGTCCGCGATACGTTGCAGGCGATGCTGAATGCCGGGGTCGTACCGATTGTCAATGAAAATGACTCTGTAGCCGTTGATGAAATTCGCTACGGTGATAATGACTCTCTTGCCGCGCAGGTTGCGCTTGCTATCGGTGCGGCAGGGGTTGTGCTTTGGACGGATGTTTCTGGAATGTATACCGGGAACCCACGGATTGACACAGCTGCACGGCTGGTTGAGTCACTCTCAGCGAGTGAACTGGAACAGTTTCGTAAATGTGTCGGGGGTCCTGGTACCCACCTTGGGACAGGTGGAATGGTGACAAAGCTTGATGCCGCATCCCTTGCAGCAACGGGTGGTATCTGGACGAGAATTGTCGGCTGTGCTCCACTTGATGCATTGATGGCAGTGATTGCCGGAGAGTATCCAAGCACTTTGGTCACGCCAACAGTTGCCCTTCAAGATGGCCGAACACGGTGGATTCTTGCAAACCCGGGGGATGGTCGGATTATCTGCAATGTGGGTGCTGCTGACTGGATTATTCGCAAGGGGGCGAGCTTGCTTGCCGTTGGTGTCGTCGATGTCAAAGGGGCTTTTGTTCGTGGCGATATCGTACGCATTTACAATGGGGAGACTCACATTGCTACTGGGATTGCCCGCTACGACGCGTACGAAGTGAAGCAAATTTCTGGATGCCGTGAAGCTGACATTGAGCAGGTTCTTGGATACACAGCCGGCCCGGTGGTTATCCATAGGGATGACTTGGCTCTCTTGTAAGCCTCTGCCATGCTGACATAGTTGCTTGGTATACTTGAAACGAATTACATGTTTTGTGTGTCTCCTATGAATGACACTTAAATATGTGTGAAGG
>CAIRTT010000044.1 GCA_903881535.1 uncultured Armatimonadota bacterium | reverse complement strand
TTGTGGTACCAAGCCCGACGTGCATCCGTAGTCACATCAAATGCGCCCCCAAGCAGCTCGAGGTTTCGGAGGACTTTGCTATTACGGGATGCGAGGACACTGATAACAATCCCGTACCTTGTAAGCGTCTGCTGTAGCGTCAATAACCAGCGGAGACCATTACTGTCTGCATACGCCGCAGCCGTTGTGTCGACGACCAGCGACTTCGCGCCGCGCCGCTCCATTGCAGCACGTATTCCAATCACATCCGGTCCACCCGTGAGGGGAGAGCATACGCGAAGCAACCATGTCCGACCAACATCGTAGAGGCGGAATAGCATCATTGGTAATCTCCGAGAAAACGTTTGAAAGCAACGAACGGAAAGGCGCAATTGCCCATCGTCAGAACAACATCGTTCTGAATCCAATCTGCTGCTATCGTTGTGACGTAAAAGCCTGTGTGAATAGTTCCCGTTGTGGCCAAGTCCACAGTCTTTTTCACCTGGATGCGATTTGCGGATAGGTGACATTTCGGGATGACAACCCTTGCAGGGTGTAGCGGTTGCCGCTACATTGCAACATTCCGCAATTAAGTCGGGTTCATCTCGCACATTGCTTTGAAATGCCAGTAAATGAAATGTGCAATGGATGCACATGCTGGCCAATTAGATGGCAACGAGTGCCTTGGAACACGGAGGGTGGACAATGATGACACCGCGTAGAGCAGTATTAACCGCACTGGGAGGCCTCATCGCCGCTCCTGGACTTCTGTCCGGGTGTTCATCTAATGTGATCGGCGGTCGAAAGCAAACCACCATCCGCTTTTGGAATGGTTTTACGGGACCGGATGGCCGCACGATGCTTGGCTTGGTCCGCAAGTTCAACGAGCAGAATCCTGATGTTCATGTCGTCATGCAGCGGATGGACTGGAATACGTTTTACAACAAACTCTTTGTTGCCGGATTGGGTGGACGCGCACCCGAGTGCTTTGTTCTCCATACGAGGGCGATGCTGCGCTTTGCACTGGCTGGATTTGCTGCGCCACTCGACGCCTATGTTGCTGGGGCAAATGGTTTACCTGAAAACGATTTTGAGCCTGGCATCTGGGATGCCACGACCTACAAAAAAGAGCACTTTGGTATACCGTTGGATGTCCACTCAATGGGGATGTACACAAACCGCGCGCTCCTCAAAGAAGTTGACTGGAACCCCGATACCCCACCGGTAAATGCGGCTGAGTTCATCGATGTGTGCAAGCGCGTCCGCAAGCTGCCCAAGGGAGAATCTGAGCGCTACGGATTTGTGTTCACATTCCTGGAAACGAATGGCTACACCCTAATTCGTCAGTTTGGTGGAAATGTCTTTTCCCCTGACATGCAAACCTGCATTCTCAATAGCACTGAGAATCAGAATGGTCTGATGTTCGGTCGCTCACTTATCGAGGAAGGTCTAGTACCTAGCCCCGAAAACTTTGATGCGTGGATTGGCTTCCGGCAGGGCCGGGTTGCGATGGCCTTTGAAGGCATTTACATGCTTGCTGACCTGCAGCGGCAAAAAGACCTTGATTATGGCGGAGCGCCGGTTCCACAGTTTGGTAACACCAAGGCGGTCTGGGCGGATTCGCATAATCTCTGTATGCGCCGCGGTTTGGATGCACCGACAGCAGCGGCAACGTGGAGATTTATGCGCTTCCTTTCAAACAATAGCCTGGATTGGGCGCTTGGCGGACAAATTCCAACGCGCATCAGCCAGCTTGAAAGCCCTGAATTTGCCAAAATGGAAGTTCAGGCACAGTTTGCAAAGCAAGTTAAAATCGTAAAGTACCATCCGAAAGTACCCTTCATATTTGAATACCTGACTGAGTTCACACTTGCTGTTGAAAAGATTCTGAGGGGGCGGGAAAAAGCGCCTGTAGCACTCAAGACCGCCGAGGACAACATCAACCGCATCATCGATCGACAACGCAAGCAAGGCGTTTCAGGAGGTGATCAGGCATGAAACCTCGCGCAAGTGGATGGATGTTCGCTGCACCCTATCTAACGCTTTTTACGGCTTTCGTTATCGGGCCATTGATTTTCGGATTTGCACTCAGCTTGTTCCGCTGGGAGCTGCTGTCAAACGTCAAGCCGACCTTTGTCGGTTTTGAAAACTACGTGGAAGCGTATCGGGATCCCTATGTGCATCAGGCGCTGGGGGCTACGCTTCGCTTCGTCTGGATGGCTGTTCCCGCAACGATTTTGCTAGCGCTGGTCATTGCGACGGGCCTCAATGCTGTCGCCGGAAAGCGTCAGGGCTTTTGGCGCGCATGTATTTACGTACCGCACTTGCTGACCGTCAGCGTGGCCAGCATCCTGTGGAGATGGTTTTACAACAAGGAATTCGGCATTCTAAATGCGTTGCTACGGCCGATCGGTATTGAGATTCCGTGGCTCTCCGATCCCGCATGGGCGATGCCCGCGATTGTCTTGATGACGCTTTGGTGGACGCTTGGCGGTCCATCGGTGATTCTGCTCTCTGGCCTGCAAAACATTCCCGTAAGCTACCTCGAAGCCGCAAGCCTGGATGGTGCGACTCCTGTACAACGCTACTTCCGCATTATCCTGCCGCTCATGCGGCCGATCCTGCTGTTCGTGACCGTCATGCACGTAATCGGTGGGTTCCAGGTCTTTGGGCAGGTCTACATGATCACGCGTGGAGGTCCGGAGCTATCTACGCGGTCGCTCGTGCAATACATTTACGAAACGGCATTCAATAACTACCGGATGGGCTACGCGGCGGCACTTTCATGGATTCTGTTTGCTGTGATTGCCCTGTTTACACTTGTCCAGTTCCGCTTGATGCGGGAGGATCGCTCCTGATGAACAAGAAGTCCTTACGGTTGTTCTCGGCGGAAGTCGCGATGGGAGTCGGGTCGCTGTTCTTTGTCATACCGTGCCTTCTCCTTGTCCTCGCTGCCTTCAAGCCAGATAGCGAAATAGTCAAATTCCAAGGCTTCCTGCCGAAGCAATGGACCTTGGCGAACTTCCAGGAAGTGCTCGGAAATCCTGAGGAGATTCCTCTTTTGCGATGGCTGTTCAACTCCATCACTATCTCCGTTTCAACGGCAACGCTGGTGCTAACGGTGTCATCGCTTGCGGCATGGAGCATGGCGCGCCTTCGCCTTCCTGGGAAGCCAATCGTCTACGGAATCGTGCTTGCAACATTAATGGTCCCCGGGCAAATTCTCCTGGTACCGATTTACCTGCTCCTAAACACACTTGGCTGGCTGGATACACCGCTTGCGCTTATTGTTCCTGCTGCGGGCGGAGCCTTTGGCGTATTCATGCTCCACCAGTTCTTCATCGGTATACCGAAGGATTTGGAGGAGGCTGCGGCTCTAGATGGCTGTAGCCGCTTGTCGACATTTATGAATGTCATCGTGCCCCTAAGCCGGGCCCCGATGGCGACACTATTCATCTTTACCTTTGTTGGCTCTTGGAATGATTTTCTTGGACCGCTCGTCTTCCTCGACAGCCTTGAGCGCTATACGCTTCCGGTCGGTATTGCTCTGTTTCAGACCAGCTACTTCACTGAATATGGACTCACGCTTGCCGCAAGTCTTCTCTGTACCTTGCCTACGTTCATCGCGTTTATGATCTTCCAACGCCAGCTCATCAGCGGGATGGCAGCATCCGGGCTGAAGGAATAACCGTGCAGTTTTCATTTGAGAAAGCCGCATTGCCAGCCGGTGGTGCAAAAGGGGCCATTGTGTACAAAGGGGGCATCCTCACGACACGAACGGTTCGCAGAGATGGCAAGGCGGATGTTATCCTCGTCAAAGGCACACCGGATGGCAAACAGTGGACCGATGGCTCAGTTATCGCATCCAGGCCTGATGCCCCTGGTACGGACATCGGGGATGGCTGTCTTTGCGTAGTTGGCAAAGAGCTTTGGTTTTCCTACCGTGACAACCAGCTGCGGGCGAACACATTTTCAATCAAGGTCGCACATTCGGTAGATGGCGGTAAATCCTGGAGCTCCCACTCGACCGTTGCGACATCTGCGGGTGCACGGCGAGGTCTCTGGTCCAGCCACCTGGTTGACATTGGAGATGGTAAGGTCCTCTGCACCTTTGATGATGAAACATCTCCATGGAAGACACATCCAGGCCACCAATGGCTGACGGGAGTTGTATGGAATGCAAAGGCGCGTACTTGGAGTGAGCCGCGTACGGTGAGCCGGGCGCATAATCCGGAGCATCTCTCACGGGATGGCATGCCGAGTGT
The DNA here is from genome assembly GCA_903881535.1 of uncultured Armatimonadota bacterium. Classification (GTDB taxonomy): domain Bacteria; phylum Armatimonadota; class Armatimonadia; order Armatimonadales; family Armatimonadaceae; genus CAIRTT01. The sequence continues at coordinate 6,130 of CAIRTT010000044.1, read as the reverse complement.
TGTACGGCTGGGCAAGGCACCGGGGAGCCCGCTTGGCTGCGCTCTCGAAACCGTTACGACGACACCTGAACATGCATCACAGATTATGTTTGTCACATCCAATGACAATGGCAACCATTGGTCCTGGGCGTCTACTGAACGGTCTGTCATTTTCCGGTCTAAGGTTTCGCGTTACTCTGCATACTGCCCATGGCTAACCGTTCTTTCAAATGGCGTGCTTGCGTGTGTATTTACATCCAATGACCGAGCAGATTCCCACGATGCCCCCGGCACACCAGCCGGGATGCTCCACGGGGATGTGATGCTGAGCACCAGCAAGGATCAAGGCAAAACCTGGTCAAAGGCTGAGGTTGTCTATGCTGGTGGTAATCGGAATTACATGCCGCAGCTCCTCGAAGTCAGTCCTGGCAAGCTGGTTTGCTTAAGCCTCGACCACGCCATCGATAAGTTCACGGCCATCACCGGAACCATAGGACCAAAGAAGTGAAAGAGACATTTACAAACCCTGTTGTCGCTTTTGGAGCAGACCCGTGGGTTATCCGTTACAAGGATGAGTATTGGTACTGCCATGCGGGCCGGGGGAGCACGGTTTGGGTCGATCGCACAAAGCATCTCCAAAACTTAGGGACAGCAAAGGCGCATAAGGTCTATACACCTCCAGAAGCTGGTCCATTCTCAAAAGAACTCTGGGCACCTGAGCTGCACCGGATAGGGAATCAGTGGGTTATTTACGTCGCCGCGGATGATGGCGATAACTTCAACCACCGGATGATTGCGCTTGTCTCCGACAATGAGCTTCCAACGGGGACGTTTCGGTTTGCTGGCAAGGTCGAGCTTCCCGGGGATGCCTGGGCCATCGATATGACGATCCTGGATCTCGGGCCACAAGGCCGCTTCGCCCTCTGGTCAGGCTGGGAAGGTCGACAAAATGTTGCGCAGCATATCTACATTGCAAAAATGTCCGGCACAACCACCTGCACTGGTCCGCGGGTCAAGCTGTCATCCCCAGAATTTCCATGGGAAACCGCTGGCAGCGGTGGCAAGGACAAGCTCCCAACCATTAATGAAGGCCCGCAAGTGCTGCAGAAAAATGGCCACCTCCATGTCATCTACAGCGCCGCAGGCTCCTGGTGTGATGAATACTGCCTTGGCAGAATTACGCTTACTAAGGGCGCTGACCCGATGACGCTGGGATCCTGGGCCAAGCACTCCGAACCTGTGTTCCGAAAAACAGACAAAGTCTTCGGGCCTGGACACTGCTCATTCGTGGATGATGCCAACGGCCAGACATGGATTGTCTACCATAGTGCGCGGTCAAAGGGCTCTGGCTGGAACCGTCAGGTCTCGATGCAACCTGTCATCTGGAATGGCAACACGCCCGTGTTTGGGGCGCCGCTAGCCCCCGGAACTCCGCTGGAAATTCCAGCCAACTAGACCTGTAAAATACATCCTGACTCATCGACTCAAAGAAAGAAACTACCTATGGCACAGTGCCCACGACCGGAATATCCACGACCACAATTTGTTCGCGCTGACTGGCTAAACCTCAACGGACAATGGCAGTTTGAAATCGATGCTGGTGATTCCGGACTCGAACGCGGCCTCAAAGACCGTGACCTCACTGGCGAAATCACCGTTCCGTTCTGTCCTGAGAGCACGCTGTCCGGTGTTGCACATACCGACTTCATGGATGCCGTCTGGTACCGCAAAGTGGTTGAGATTCCATCGGAGTGGTCCGGTCGGGATGTTCTCCTCCACTTTCAGGCATCCGACTACGACACCACCGTCTGGGTGAATGGAACCGAAGTTGTTCGGCATCGTGGAGGCTTCACGCCATTCACCGCCGAGCTCCGCGGTGTCGCTGGTCCCGGTGAAACGGCTATCATCGTGGTCCGTGCACGGGATCCAAAGAGCGGGCCGCAGGCCCGTGGCAAGCAGAGCACCCGCCACGGTTCATATGCTTGTTTCTACACACGCACAACGGGCATTTGGCAAACCGTTTGGATGGAACCCGTCAGTAAGTTCTCGATGAAGCGTCCGCGTATCACTCCGGATGTTGCAAATCACTGCTTCCATTTGGAAGTGCCGCTCAGCGCAAATCGCTCCGGGATGGCTCTCAGTGCCATTGTTTCCTATGCCGGCAAAGAGCTGGCTACGGCAACCGTAACCGCTGCATACGACATGAGCCCGCGCGTCGTCCTGACCATCCCTGAAGAGAGCGTTTACCTCTGGAATGTCGGGGATGCCCACCTCTATGACATCACCCTTACGCTTAGTGACGATGCAGGGAATGTCCACGACGCAATCACGACCTACGCCGGTCTCCGCTCTGTTGCGACAGATGGCCGTAAAGTCGTCATTAACGGAAAGCCAGTCTTCCAGCGCCTCGTGCTCGATCAAGGATATTACGTTGATGGCGTGATGACGGCGCCATCGGATGATGAGCTCATCGCGGATATCACCCGGTCACTGGATGCCGGCTTTAACGGTGCGCGCCTCCACCAAAAGGTGTTTGAGGAGCGGTTCCTTTACCACGCTGACCGCATGGGATACATCGTTTGGGGTGAGTTTGGCGACTGGGGAATCGGTGGCTTTGGCCCGGATCACGATCATCAAAAGCCGACATCCACGTTTGTAGCCCAGTGGTGCGAAGCGGTTGAGCGGGATTACTCACATCCATCGATTGTTGGATGGTGTCCGCTAAATGAAACCTTCCAGGTCCCTGGGGATCGGTTTGTAGAGCTGGATGATGTCACACGCGGGATGTTCCTTGCGACGAAGCTCCTCGATACCAGCCGGCCGGTTCTGGATACGAGTGGGTATGCGCACCGCATCCAGGAATCGGACATCTATGATTCGCATGACTACGATCAGAATCCAGAGACCTTCAAAGAACGTCACGCGCATGTCGCCGAGGAAAAGCCATATATCAACAATGGCTGGACGGAGAAAGCAACCAACATCCCGTACCGGGGCCAGCCCTTCTTCGTCAGCGAGTTTGGTGGCATTTGGTGGAATCCTGCGAAGTTCGATGACAAGGAAAGCTGGGGCTATGGCGATCGCGTAACAAGTCTGGATGCCTTTCATGCACGGTTCAAGGGCCTCTGCGACATTCTGTTAGATGACCCGGAAATGTTTGGTTACTGCTATACCCAGCTGACCGATGTATGGCCTGAAGAAAATGGCATTTATACATTTGATCGCCAGCCTAAGTTTGACAATGCCCTCTTGCGGGCGGTACAGGCTCGCAAAGCGGCCTGTGAGGAGACTGAATAACGATGGGCAAAACACAGATTTTAGGGTTATCCCTTTTTGTTGTAGCTATTCCTGCAATCGCATCGCCATTGGTTGCCGGGTACCAAAAGGCGCCATCAGGCTTTAGCACCCAGCTCACAGCCGAGCGCAAGGCGGCGCTTGCACGTGTGGATGCTGATTCGCTCAAAAGCCATGTCAGCTTCCTCGCATCGGATGCCCTTGAAGGGCGCGCAACGCCATCCAAGGGACTGGACCTCGCCGCTGAATACATCGCATCACAGTTCCGCCGCGCAGGTCTCGAGGCCGCCGGGGATGACGGCTACTTCCAGACTGCTGAAGTGAGAGCCGGTCGCAATGATGCATCCATGACGAAGGTTCGCAATGTCGTCGGCATCCTCCGTGGGACAGATCCAACGCTGAAGGCAACGGCTGTTGTGGTTTCTGGGCATTATGACCATGTCGGGATGCGGCCATCCACGACGCCTGGCGAGGATGTGATCTTCAACGGCGCGAATGATGATGCCAGCGGCACCGCGGGTGTGATTGAGCTTGCGTACGCACTCAAGGGCTACAAGCCAAAGCGCAGCATCGTGTTTGTGTGCTTTTACGGCGAAGAGCGCGGCTTGCTCGGCTCCCGCTACTACGGCAGCCATCCAGTGATTCCTGCGAAGGACACGGTCGCGATGGTCAATCTTGAGCAAATTGGCCGGACGGATGACCTGGAAGGCGCGCGTGTCGCAGGAGGCAGCCTTACCGGATATGACTTCTCCGATGTCGGTTTGATTATGACGGCAGCGGGTGCGGCAACGGGTGTCAAAGTCGATAAGCATCCACAAAATTCAGATTCCTTTTTCGGCCGTTCGGACAATCAGGCGATGGCGGATCTCGGCGTTCCAGCACATACGCTTTGCACCGCATTTGTTTATCCCGATTACCACAAGGCGGGGGATCACTGGGACAAGCTCGACTACCCGAACATGGAAAAAGTGGTCAGAATGGTGGGTTTGACGGTGATGTCGATCGCCGATAGCGCGAAGCGCCCGCAGTGGAACGTGGCAAACTTGAAGACTGCCAAATACGTTGAGGCCGCGAAAAAACTCGTCGGACAATAGCGATGTTCTCCCCCGCTGCGCAGAAATCTCGTAGCGGGGGAGTAACATTAATCCCATGCAAGGCTTTTCTCCCGGTGATGCGTTTATGGTGGACTGGGGGCACTATCGGTTCTCGATTTGCCGCAAAACCTATCTCTGGATGCTTGAGACACGTGGCAATGATGGGGAAAGCGTTGTTTGGACGCGTAGTGCATCCCTTGTCACGCTAACGACATCCAATCCACTGCTGGGAACCGTAGCCGTGACGCCGCTGTCTGCTTGCAAACTGGTCAGCATCTCTGAGAAAATGAGCGCTGCGGGCAAGCGTCTTCTGGTCAGCCTCGATACTCCAGACAAGCTTCCAGTGGATGTCTACATCACCTGTGGCAAAGATGAAATCCGCATCACGATTGAGTGCACGCGGAGCCGCCCGGATGCAGTCCTTGAGATGGTGGACATCTTAGGGGGGCTGTGTGTCGAAGGGGATGGCGAGGGTGTCCTTCCATTCGATGATGGCCTGGTTGTCCCGGCAGCTGGCCCCGATGGTGATGTATCCCTCATCGCTTGGGATGACAACCACAGCACTCGCCCGCAGCTGTTCGGGCCATGGTTTGGCTTACTCCAGGATGGTCAAGGCTTACTCGTAACGGCATTGTCGGCGTATGCAAATGTAAATGTCCAGCGAGGTGGAGGGAACCTGACAGTTCATCCAAGCTTTTCGCGCGACCCAGATGCCCGCCACTGCGACATCCGGATTCAGTTTCCCGATGTTGCAAGTGCCATCGGAATCGCCCGTAAGTACCGCGAGCTGCAAATCAATCTCGGTGGGCATCGGACACTTTCCCAAAAGCGGCGTGAGCGTCCGGATGGTGTCTCTGCAGCACTTAGCGGCGACTATGCCATCGAAACTGCGTATCAGCTCACGGGGGATGCCAGTCGCTGGGAGCAGCTGGAGCAGCTTGGGGACACGATTGCGGAGCACTCCGCCTCGATTCCCGGAAAGCCGCAAGTTGTCGCTGCGACTACGGAATGGGTTGCCCTCGGCGCCGATGTTTGGCTCCGGCCAGCGCTGCAACAGCTTTCTGATTTACTTTTATCTGGTGTCCGTGTGCCTCTCTGGTCTGTCATTTGGCGGGATGCCTGTGTCGGTATCGTCCCTGAGCCTGCGCGCGCTGCAGAGCTCCGGGTGCCAAGTTTGGCATCACCGGGGATAGTCGAAGGGGAGAGCCTGGAGAGCTGCTATCGGGGATTCGCGACAGACATTTCCAGTGACAATAGTGTGAGGCTAAGCACCGATGGCAAATGAAATCCGTTCGCTTTGTGTTTACTGTGGGTCATCCGATGGCTACGTGGCATCTCACGCCGCCGCCGCCCATGACCTTGGAATCTACCTTGCGAACAACCGAATCAACCTTGTGTACGGTGGAACCGCTGTTGGCCTTATGGGCATCATCGCGAACACAGTGCTCAAAAATGGCGGGACGGTGACCGGTGTGACAACCGAACACTTTCACGCTGCGGGCATCACACATGATGGAGTAACACAGTCTGTTATCACACCGGATATGCATTCGCGCAAATCCGAAATGATGCTCCACGCCGATGCCTTTGTCGCGCTCCCCGGGGGAATCGGCACGCTCGAAGAAGTCGCCGAAGCGCTTACCTGGGCGCATATCGGGCATCACGGGAAACCGGTGGGCTTCCTCAATGTAGATGGTTTTTACAATCCCCTCATCCAAATGTTAGATCAAATGGTGGCGAGCGGGTTCTATCGCCAAGAACAG
>CAIRTT010000043.1 GCA_903881535.1 uncultured Armatimonadota bacterium | reverse complement strand
TGGCTTCGGAAAGTGGGCGCAGCTCGGGCATGTCAGGCAGTCCGGAGGACGAAGTAGTGCTTTTTGCCGGCCTTGAGCTGATCGCCAGGTGTCACATTTACCAAAGTTTTGGTATCCGAGTGCTTTTCACCGTTAATGGACAGGCCACCCTGCTCGACCAGCCGGCGGGCATCTCCATTGGATGCACAGACACCCAGCTCGACCAACAACGCGACAGGCGCAATTGGGTTGGAACTCACGGTGTGCTCAGGAGCATCATCAGGGAATTGGCGCCCGCTATGGACTTTCTTCCACTGATCGGATGCCGCATCTGCGGACTCCAAGCCGTGATAAATCTCCACAATGGCATGTGCCAGCTTGTGCTTGGCTTCCATCGGGTTGCTTCCAGCCGCCAGCCACTCTGAATAAGTTTCCACAGGGACATCTGTACAGAGGAGGAACCAGTCGCCCATCAGCTCATCCGCGAGGGACATCACCTTGCTGTACTGATCAATCGCCGGCTCAGCGATGCCAACGTAGTTACCTAACGACTTGGACATTTTCTTCTGGCCATCGAGACCAACCAGCAATGGCATAAAGAAGCCAATTTGCTGATCCTGACCACTTTCAGCTTGGAGATCGCGTCCGGTGAGGATGTTGAATGTCTGGTCTTGGCCACCCATTTCGATGTCGGCTTCGATTGCGACCGAGTCGTAACCCTGTGCGAGCGGATAGAGGAGTTCATGAAGGGAAATAGGCGCGCCGGCATCCCAGCGCTTGCGGAAATCATCACGTGTCAGCACCTGCGCAACCGTCATTTTGCTGGTGAGCTTTACGAGATCGGCAAAGGACAGCTTACCTAGCCACTCACTGTTGAAGCGGATATCAGTTTGGGAACGGTCAAGAATTACGGAGAGCTGATCGACATAGGTTGTCGCATTCTCGCGGATTTGTTCTTCGGTCAGCATCGGGCGTGTTGCCGAGCGGCCGGATGGATCGCCGATCAGCGTCGTGTAGTCCCCGATGATGATCGTGACGCGGTGGCCAAGATCCTGGAACTGGCGGATTTTGCGCAGGACGACGGCAAAGCCGAGGTGGATGTCAGGGGATGTTGGGTCAAGACCAAGCTTTACAACAAGCGGCTTGCCGGTTTTCGCCGACTTTTCGAGCTTGGCACGGAGGCCATTTTCGGGAACGATGAGGGATGCTCCGCGTTTTAGGAGCTCTACTTGCTGGTCAAGATTCACGCCGGCATTGTATCGTTGACGGCGCGGGGGCTTCTAGCCCCCAGCGCCTGTGATTGGTTTGCTTGCCGCAGGAGGTGCGGCTGGCGTCTCAGATGCACCTGTCGCATCACTGCTGTCTCCAGCGCCGAAAATCTTCTTTCCACCAGCGCCACCGGATCCGCCGTAGGCATTTGGCTTCTTACCAAGAGCGGTGATCGCGGCTTTGTCAGCACCGGATGCCTCCGAGCTTGGGTAAGACACCACAGATACATCGCCATCGGAGACGAAGCGTGTCATCCGACCACTGGAGAGCTCGGCCACCCAATAAGAAAGGCCAAATTTGAGGTCTTCTGGGGTGATGCGCTCGATGCGAACGGGGTTGAAGCCTTTTGCAGCAGGCGAGAGCATCGGGCGCCAGGCCGCTTGGCAGACAGCGGTATGCGTGTAACTACCGCCGGTGCCAGTGCCCTTCGCAAGGAACTTCCAGTCAGCACGGTTTCTTGGATACACACCATATGGGTTTGCAAGACTGGTGATTTGCACATCGGATGCATACGCCTGAACAGCTTTCTGTGCACCGGAGAGCTCATCCTGTAGCTGCTTAGCTGTCATCCTGCCAAACGACTTATGTCTCAGGGAGTGATTACCGATTTCACAACCTTTGGCCATGAGGTATTTGATCTTGTCGCTACCGAGTCCAACTTGCCCAAATGGCTCAAGGGTCTTTTCAGACTTTGGCAGGACAAAAAATGTTGCGACAGGCTTCCAGTCGGAGTTCGCTTTGCAGAACTTCTCGATGATGCCATAGGCGCTTTCGGAGTCCACCGTGTAGGATTCGGATGCCTCAATCAGGCGGAGTTGCGACTCACGGGCATCATCAAATGTAATCACCACAGGGCTCTTGCCAGCGGGTACATCCATGGAGCCATCCACCACACTGCGCAGCGTCACGGGATAGAAACCCTTGTCATGCAGCAGCTGGAGGTCCTTCTCAAAGGATGCCTTGGTGCGGTTCATTTTGGTGTTCTTACCGACCTTGTCATTGACATCGTGGTACATGACAACCGGTATCCGACCAAGCTCATTGGCGCGTACCGCTGCGGCATCCACCATGGGGCGCTCAGGTGCTACTGGCGCGGCAACCATTGGCTTAGGAGTTTCCTTGCGGCACCCGGCAAGGGCGAACAATGTGACCGAAAATGCGACAACAACACCAACCTTGACCATGGGGGATTACCTCGGGAATGAGTGCATTTATTCTATCGCCGGGCGTTCAACGTGCCACGCT
>CAIRTT010000042.1 GCA_903881535.1 uncultured Armatimonadota bacterium | reverse complement strand
TTCTCGGTTCGCTGAGCACCCCCCGAAAACCGCCAGCACCTGTCATCCTCGGAACGAAAGTGAACAAACCGATCTCCGACCTAAGCCGGCGCCTGATGTATCAACTATCCGACCCTGACATAAAAAACTCAGCCGCGACTGCCATCTGTATCACTCCGAAAAACCTAATCATCGCCGCCGGGAATGCAATCCTGAAAAATGGTGATCACCAAACAATCTTGGTGATGCTTACAAAGACTGGGAAAGCCCGCTGGGTAACAAAGCTCACCGATGACAAAGGCATTCAGACCACACCAAAGCAACTTTTCACTTCTGAGAGTGGACGGATTTATGTCGCATCCGAGCTAATTGCCGAGCGGAACAACACACGGAAACTAGCACCTGGTTGCTATCTCGCTGTCAGTGTTTTTGACCGTGATGGCCAGCGCATTTTTGAACGGGTCCATCCAGAAACAGTCGAACCTAACGCGTTAAATCCGATTCGACTTGTTACAGACCTCAAGGGAGGCATCCACGCCTTTGCAATTGCAGCGCGAAGTCAAGCCAGCATTGCGCTCCACGTGCCGGCAGGTCCAACCACCAGTCAACCCTCGCCACTGACGGGCTATCCAAACACATTTCGGATCACGGATGCCACATCTGATGGCAATAGCCATTTGTTCCTGATCGGATATCTGCCGGTGAAAACAAGTGCGGGTGTACGGCAAGATTGGCATATTCAGGCCATGGATAAAGCATCCAAAACGCTGTGGTCCCGGGATATCGCGGGTGCTGTTGGGCGGGAAAGCGCACCTGTCCATGGCGTCATCAATCCGCAGGGAGAGCTGGTTGCGTATGGCCCCCTGCCATCACCGAAGAAGCAAAACGGAGGTCGCAAGGTAGCCTCGATGGTGACGTTTGCTCCATCCAACGGAGATATTGTGCTCCGTGATTGCTACGATTCTGAGAATCAAAACCCGAACTTTGCGCTTTCGTGCCTTGCAATCGGGAAATCTGCTGTGATGGCGGTTACTAAGCAATCATCCGATGGATCGGAGCCACTCACGATACATCGTATTGGAAATGCGGCATCCGACACCGCGCTTACACTCTTGGTACGCTTTCCAAACACCACACGTGTGGATGACATTGTCTCGTTCTTCTTTGATGGAAATGGGTTTCTGACGGCATTGCTCAGGCCGAGTGATGACAAGTCTGCACTGACGTATATGAGTATGTTTTTCGGGCGTGAGTTGTCGACGGGAAATCTGAGTGCTACGGTTCCGTATGCCTATAACACGCATGGTGGCGGGCTGATCGCCGGGCATTACAACAACATGTTTTGTGTTTACAACTTCACCAAGCTGCAGTAACCAGTAAGTTCAAAGCTGGGATTTGCACGGGCAGGCCTCGGTGGCTATCCGCACAAAATCGCATGGTTGATGCCACAAAACCTTTGCGTCGGGGCGGACCGCTGTGTCCGTTCGTGCGTATCGCATTGAATACGCATCCCAAAACCTCAAATGACCACCCCTGCACGGACAGGCGTCCCGGCCTGCCCGCACAGAGAATCGTTAGCTAGCCAGCGGTGCGGCGACGGCGGACACAAATGCCAAGGAGCGCAGCGCCACCAGTCAGCGCCAGGGCGAAGGAGCCGGGCTCAGGTGCGACGTTTGAACCGGGGTTTGCAGGGGAAACGCGAAGGTTGCTGTTGGTATATCCAGAATTAGGTACGTTAGCAAAGGCACCGGTGACCAAACCCTCATAGGAAACATTGGCACTTGGGTTGACGGTAAAATTTCTAAAAAGGTCAGTTTCAGTCCGCATTTCGTTGTCAAAAAAGTCATAATATTCGTAGTTTGTGTATACCGTCACGGTTTCATTGCTCACCATCGCCTGCGGGCTGATGGTGAGCCACGTGAATCCATTTTCAATGTTCAAACTGTTGTCAAAGAAGTCAACTCCATAACGGTACGTCTGTCCCTTTATCGAATACTCCAGAGAACTGTAGGACTTATTATCCGTGTAAAAGCCAATGCTGTTGAGGATCATGGAACCGGTAAACTTATACGTTGACGTAGCACCGTAGCCTACACCTCCACCATCACTTCCACCTGTCAGGACATCAGTCTGCGCATTCGCGCTCGCCGATACGAGCGATAAAAGAACTGTGCTGGCCGCGATGCTGACCAAGCGTTTTGAGAGTAGAGACATGTTGAGCTTGCCTTTTGGCAGCTGTGTGCAACTGGGCATCACATTTGCCGGTTAGAGAATGTGAGCACTGATGACAAGAGAGGCCCATGCCATATCAACACTCGTAGAAAGTATCGTTTAGAGCGATTTGGATGTAAATATTGACCGCAGGTAAATTTTGGTAAAGATTTACGGCACCACCGGAAAAGGAAAGTAAATTTTTTCAAAACGACTGATTTTAATGTGCGCAATTCAGAATTTCGTGGTCAGGAATTCAGGTACAAGCAGGCGTGGACGCCGGACTCACCGATTTTCGTGGCCAGCCATCATCACCAAATCCACACGTGATGTTTACCCGTGCGGGCGGACACGGCGGCCCGCCCCTACGCGGAGGATTTGTGATTACTTCATCCCTAGCGAACCAAAGCCCCCTACCAGCGCGACGCCGGGTGGAATGTGGAGCGGGTGTGCCGGGAGCCGGACATTTCAGCCGCCGAGGGTGGCAAGCAAGTGGAC
>CAIRTT010000041.1 GCA_903881535.1 uncultured Armatimonadota bacterium | reverse complement strand
TGTATTCTGCGCTTCCCGCTGGCCTCGTCCCTCTTCAGGTGCAGCGCCTCGTGGCCCAAGAAGGACAGCCGCTCGTAATTTTCACTGTTGAACATCCTGACTTTCTGAAACTTTTTGGACTTGAGACCAATCATCTCCATGGCGCTGTTCAGCCGCGCTACCGCAGGGTCGCCTGCAGCGAGCGCGTTTTGGCAAACATTATAAAACATGGCTTCAGTGATCCGCATATTGCAATGAAGCGCGCAGAGAGGAAAACGAGCACGCGAGACGCCAGTCCAGTGCTGGTCCAGATACTCTGATGCACGGTCGAAGCCCGGCTGGATCAGACGGCGCACAATAGTTCCCGCGGGGATCACGCACTGCACGCATTTGCAGGCAGCTTTGTGATCCATCCTCCAGCCATCGCATCGCCTTATCACAGCCGAGTCCGGGCCCGTTGGGAATTCATACTCAGGCGACGTTGCTTGCGGATCCGCTGGCTTCACCGGAGCTGCTGCTACTGCAGCAGCGGTACGACGCTGCTTCTTTGCCCCCTTGCTCGCTCGCAACTCGCCTCCAACGACAGGGGCCGCTTGAGGCCGAGCAGGCACTGGCCTAGGAGGCTCCGCAGCTTGCGCTCGACTTGGGGCTTTCGCTCGAGCAAGCTCTTTGTCCAAGCATGGCAGTGTACACGCCATCAAGCCCTCATCCGTCAACTGCCACGGATTGCAGCCCTTCGCCCCCAGGTCCTCGCGTGTGTTGATCGCCCACAGCGTCTCAACCTTCGTATCATTGTCATTGGCCAGCTGCCAAAAGTTCGTCGGCTTCTTCACCTTAAACAGCTCAAAGGGTAGATGCCTGTTCTCCTTGTGCGCGTTGCAATGCGCACAGTAATGATGGCCGGCGCAGCCCTGGCCGATGAGCGAGCACTGTGCCAGCATGTCTGCTGCGACTTAGAACCTCATGCCCACCCGACGGTATGGCGCAGGCTCCCCCGATTCCTCGGTCTTCAACCACTCGGTGAAGTTTTGACTGCTCTGAAGGTCCTTGTACCTCTGCTCCCGCCCCTTGAGCCACTCCGCGAAATGATCTGACTCAGCCACGCCGAGGAAAGAATCATCGGCGCGAGAGAACGCGATTCCCTTACTTTCCAGCTGCGCTGCCTCCTTCACGATTTCGGTGAGATTTCGCACGACGTTTTCCGTGGAATCCTTGCCGGTCCACACGGCAATGGTGCGCATGTGCACCGCCTTTTGGCAGCGATCGACGCTGTCCTGCCCTTTCGGCAGAAAAATGATCATGACCTCCGTCTGCGCACAGTGCTTGGTGACCCGGCGCGCGTCAAACGTCAGCTTGACGTGGAAGAAATCCTGCCAATGGAGCACACGGTCGGGATCCAAACACGTAAGTCGCGACTCCTTGTTCTTTGAAGTGGAAACCCTCTGCATCAACCTGAGCGCCTCCATCTCAACCGCCCTCTGCAAACTGATGCGATAGCCGTCAGGCGTAAGCTTGAGCTGCAGGTCCTCAACTGCCATTTCCATTAGCTCGCGCTTTGCTTTGGCAACGTTTTCTGCCGACGGAAGCGTACTCCCAGTGGTTGAACCCACCAGCGAGCCCAGGATGCTGTACTGTCTCATCGAGCCAGCCGACCCCGCCACCCTGACTGCAGTCTCCAACACACGCAATGGATCCTGCTTCGTCCGCCTTGCCTCCATCTTGATCTCCATCAAAATCATTTTCCGCACCTTCTTTTCCGACTTGATCGCCATGGACTGCACCCGCGAGTTCTTGAGCAACGTTTTCAACAAAGGGAGCGGCAAGTCGCTAAGGAAGGCGGAAATTGCAGCCTCCATTCGCTTCTGCTCGTAACTGCTGCAGCCGTTTCCTCGCCTCGCCTGTTTCCCATCTTTCCTTTTTCCCTCGATCGAATCGTTTTGGTCAGCAGCAGGCTCCTCGTTGCCACCCGTATCTCCCCCGTGTGGGCTTGTGCTGCTCTGCTTTTCGCCTGCAACAGTTGCTCCCGCTTCCGAAGCCGCTGCAGCATTGCCTTCCTCTGCGCCGTCGCGTTTTCGCTTTCCGCCTGCCGTCTTCACCCCTGAACCATCGGCAACGGCTTCGTCTGTGCAATGATTGCGGATAATGAGCTGAAAATACAGACCTCTGACGTATGCTGTCACAAATCGACGATAGCGCACAGCGCTGGCCGAAATCTCTCCGGAACTGCTGGACACTTTCTTTCTGGGCTGATCAACGGGAACGGGCACGCCAACGACGACTTCGCGCCGCGGCCTGCTGCTTTGTGCCCGCCGCGCATTCCAGGCCAGAGTCCCTTTGCCCGAAAAGCAGTAATCGAGAGGGCTAAGCCAGCCCTCTTGGAGTGCCATCCTTTTGCACACCGCTTCGTAATTCCTGGTGGCTTGATTCAGCTCGGTCTCAATATCCCGCAGGGCACAATCCAGACCCAGGCTGTGGAAATGAGCGTAATTATCGAGTGGCAGTTGCTGTGCAGGGCCTCCACACTCCGACTCTGCTGCACCATACCCAGCTTCAGGCTGCTGCGCTGCCGCCGCGGCACCCCCCTTCTCACTCCACGAAGTCTCGCCAGCGGCCGGCTGCCCCCCACCCCCAGGCTGCTCAGGTTGCTGTGCTGCTGCTGCCCCACCCCCCGTCTCTCTCGACAGAGTCTCGCCAGCAATCGGCTGTGCTGCCGACCCACATCCCGAAGGCGCCTGCGACTCGCAGCTGCAACATCCAGTACGACACGCGCCCCCGCCAGCACGACACCCTCCTCCAAAGCATGGACCCCTGCCCGCAGCCCACGACGAGCCCCCCCCCTCCGTGAATGTGTTTCGTTCAAGATCCATCTCCTCATCCATATTTTCAAACACCAGCGAATTCTCAGAGTTTGACTCGCCGAATCCCGGATGCCTCGCATCCGAGCAGTCCCAACTAAACCCATTGTCCTGGTCCCACCTTGCCCAACTTTTTTCTGACGCAGCCCGATCCTCTTTTTCTTGAGCATCCTGCCACTGCCATAGCGCTTCATCCTCTGCCATCGCTGAAGTTCTTTCACCTGACCCTTGCTCAGCCAGCTGTCGATTGCTTGAGCGTTCGTCTGAGGGAGGCGTGCCAGATGCCCAGTCCCCACCGACGGCACCCTCATGCTGCAGCATCTGGCTGCCATCGAGAGAGAACAACACGTCTTCAGACCGATTGCTCTGTCCCACGTTTCTATTCTGCAACTCACGCCTCGGCCTCTTCCCTTGCTGACGCAAGTAGTGATCATTTTTGCACAGGCGTGACTGCGGCACTGCTCTCGATTCCTCCTCGCCCTCGCCCTCATCCTGCTCCGCCCGATTCGGTTCGTTGCATGAGACTGACGCGAACTGCCCGTCCAGATCCTGGCGAACTGAAGCCCCACCATCCGCAGGAATGGGCCGGCCCGACTGCCCGGCTGGAGGTGCGTTGAGCCGCGTTGCCTCGACCAACGCCGCGATCATGGATGCCAGGGTCGGCGGTGCCGGCACCGGCATCTCCGAGGGCCTCTTCCGGCTTCGTCTCCGCCTGCCGCCGCCAGAACCGCCAGAGCTGCCGCCGGCAACGCTGGGCGTCTCCGCTGCAGACGCTCTGGTGCCGGTGCCGTCCCCACCAGCGCCACCCGCCATACTGGGCGTCTCCGCCACCGTGCCGGCCACAGGAGGCAGGTCGACCTTCCTCGGCGTCTCTGCCGCCGCCGCACGGCCCACGTCTGCCGGAGTCTGATCCTTCGCTCGGGAACGCCGAGCCCTGTGCTTAACGGGTCGGGCAGGGACCGTCTCGCATGCGCGGCGCAGAGCGAGCTCGGCCTCTTGAATCGTCGCCCGACACTCTCCGTCCGTCACCGAAGTCCGGAGCTGCCGAGACACCTCGTCCGCAAAACAG
>CAIRTT010000040.1 GCA_903881535.1 uncultured Armatimonadota bacterium | reverse complement strand
TACCGGCTGGATCACCTCCTGAAGGAACAGGAACCAGCAGTCCTCGATGCAATCGCGGCTCATCTTGGAATCGAGCGTCCGGATGACATGGATGTCTTTGTCGATGCTCTGCTTCAAGACACATCCAAGGCACAGGCTGCGCTGCTCGCGGCGAAAGTCGTTGATGCGCAGGATGGTAAACCGGGTGATTGGACAGAGCCCCGGCAGTTCAACCTGATGTTCAAGACGCAGGTTGGGCCTGTTGCAGACGATGAATCCTTTGCGTATCTGCGACCCGAAACCGCGCAGGGAATGTTTGTCAACTTCAAAAACGTTGTTGATAGCACCAATCGTAAATTGCCATTTGGTATCGCTCAGACGGGTAAAAGCTTCCGCAACGAAATCACGCCAAGGAACTTCCTCTTCCGCGTACGTGAGCTCGAGCAAATGGAAATCGAGTACTTTGTTCGCCCCGGTGACGACGAAGCTGTTCACGATGCGTGGATTGAAGACCATATTGAGTGGTGGGTAAATGTTGTCGGCCTAAAGCGCGAGAAGATTCAGCTCTTCGAGCATGTAAAGCTTGCGCACTATTCCAAGCGCACGGTTGACATTCTGTACAACTTCCCAACGCTTGGCTTCGATGAACTTGAGGGAATTGCCAACCGGACAGACTGGGACCTTGGTAGCCATTCGCGTTCACAGGATACGCTTCCGCTGTCAGAGAACACAAAAGCCCGCGTGATGCTGAACGAGCACTCCGTTGAGAAACTGACCTATTTTGATCAACCGAACAATCAGCACATCGTTCCTTTCGTGATTGAACCGGCCGCTGGCGTCGATCGCGGTGTCCTTGCTGCACTCTGTGAGGCTTATGACGAAGAGCTGTTGGAAAATGGTGAGACGCGCATCGTTCTGAGACTGCCAGCAGTCCTTGCTCCGATCAAAGTCGCGGTTCTGCCTCTCAAAAAGAACGAACCAACCATTGTTGAAACGGCCAAGAAGATCAAGAAGATGCTGCAAAGCGGCGGAGACATGCGAACTGTCTACGATGACACAGCAGCTATTGGAAAGCTTTACCGCCGTCAGGATGAAGCGGGCACACCATTCTGCATCACGGTTGACTTCGACACGATTGGACGTGGCCGGGATGGTGATACATCCATGGAAAACACGGTCACCGTTCGGCATCGCGACTCAATGCTGCAGGAGCGTATTGCAATCGATGACCTTGTCCACTACATCAAGAGTCGAATTGCCTAGCAGCGGGTCGTAAGCGAACTGATGAATGTCAGTAACGAGGGACTGTCCAAGCAGCGATGCTAGGACAGTCTTTTTTACAGGTGAGTCGTGTGTTACAACTTACAGGCGAAAGCGTGGGAGGCTAATCTTTTTCAACGTCATTTGCCTGTGCCAGACAGGGCTTGTGGCTGTAATCAGAAAAGCTGCTGACTGAAATGATGGTGGCCCCATCTTGCCAGCAGCATTGTTAGAGACCGCAAATGGTTCGTCTGGGAGCCCTAGGCGGGTGTCCAGCTTACCATTACCATTCACATCGTAATGGACGCCAACTGCGTAGCACTTACCTGTTGGCAGTGCACCAATCGTCACACGGTTGCCATCTGCTGCCGGATGCACCGAAGTTAGCACGGCTTTGGATGTGTCCTTCAACCAGCCATCAGGGCTTGCATAAACACTTATCAGGACATTGCCACCCTTGAGTGCAACGCCATCAAGCTCGACAATGCCAGTCGCGGTCGGCGCTTGGGGAAGTCGTGCGCCTGTATTGAGCTCGGATGCTATGGGAAAGCGTCGGCAAATGTCCATAACGATGTCCACGAGCATCGCTTTGGGACTATCATCACGGAGGATGAGAACCGCTGCATCACGGCGAAGGTCCATTTTGCGGGCATCTTCTTCTCGAATTAATTGAAGACTTGTTGTTGGTGAAATACTGTTTGGCAACGAAATTGTATAAGGGATTGCCTTATCGAATGTCTTGAGTTTGATGTCAGGCATGTTAGTCCAGTATCGTCCGGTTAATCATCGGATGGTTGTCGTCCGTCGGGCCAAAGTCGCTGTCTGGATGCCATGCAATGACATCTAACGATGCCGACCCTGTTCGAAAGCGGTGCTCGCAGCCTGTGGGAATATACCAGGCCACGCCGGCAGCAAGCTCAAATGTACCATTGGGGGTGTCACACCAGCCATTGCCACTCAGGATCGCTCCCAGTCTGTCGCTTGGATGGGTATGGAAGGATTGGTCGGTTCCAGCGGGAATGTGCAGATGATTGAGACAGGGAGCACCTAGGCGAGGTGGGCATACCAGCAGCGTATCTGTGCAGCCATCGATATACGTGAGTCGACCTGTCGACTCTATTGGTCCGCCAAATTGTCGGAAACCATGTGCCTCAGGAAAGTGAATTGCTACCGCAAGTCCATTTTCAGTTTCCAAGGTGCAATCGGATGGAATAACGGCATACATCCCTTGGGTGATCGTAACCAGTCCATGGCCATCTGTGAGTCTTACGACACCAGAAAGACAGAGAATGGAGTTTGTACCGGCAGGTAGCTGCAATCGTCTATTTTGAATGCCTGAGAACGTAGCGCCACATTGAGTCGTAACACCTGAAAGAAGGTCACCATCGGCAATGGTAACCCCCATAAAACCATTCGATATCACTTGGTTTCGGTAACCAGCAAAACCTCATAAGGGTCCATCGCAAACAGGATTGCTCCTTGCGCGATTGGAAGTATGGACCTTGGTTTAACTTTATCGGCGCCAAGCTGTTCGCTGAAGCGGGTCACGGCTACTTGATTACCTGCAAGGCCTGCGACCGTTACATTCTGTGGTTGGCTCGTTCTATTGATGACGACAACCGTGCGCCCGCGGGGTCCGCGGCACGCCCAACTCATTAGGTCAGGGAAGAACCCAGTAGAGCGATTATTGGTCTCAAGCAATGGTTGTCCTGCAAGCGGTGCCAGAATTGACATCACTTTTTGAGCCATTCCATCACCAAGGCGGACATCCACAGCCGCAATTCCAGCCTTACCGCATTCGCCTGTGAATGCCGCTAGCCATGCTGCACCAAACGGATCGACGGTACGAGGATCACGACCAGGTCGTGGATGAGGCACATCAAGTTCCAATGGACTGATCACGAGCTGCGCCGTTTTGTTGTGGTGACGCATCGTTGCTGCCTGGTCGACGACGGCCTGTGCGTTTTCCCAGTACGTTTCATTATCGTGTAAGTGCAGACTTGGGCGGTAATCCCAATGTATTGTCTCGAGCTCAGCGAGCTCAGTAGGCTTTGCAACTTGGTCGATAAAGCTGCGTGATGCGGGGGTGGAATCCTGCCAATCCCGAAGCGTAGGGACCATATGGCCGGTGCGGACACTGGATACAGTTATGCGACTCTCATTGACGAAGGCCGCACGTGCGGGTGGTTTACCAGCCACAGATAGCGTTATGACTTGCTTGAAGCGCTTGCCTGTCGGGATATTCGGATAATCGAAGGGAAGTGGTGCATACGCTTTGAAGGATGAATCGCCAAAATGTCGTTGATCCTCCATTTCAAAGGTAGCACCAACTGCCTTTACAGTGATGGTATGCGTACTTTTTTGCGTGCTGTATGCAATCGTGTCGAACTTTGGAGCGATGATGAGGGGCGTTGCGATCACCGCAGGAAACGGGCTTTCCTGAATCTGTGTGTCGAGTAGCGATGTCTTATACGATCCACCGGAGAGCTCATTTGCTCCAATCAGGAGACAAAGACCTATTCGATTGGATTGAAAGTCAGCCGTAGCTTCGCCCTCGACGGTAAAGGTAATTTTGCCATCGGGACCTCCCTCAATCATTCCATTCCACTTAAAGTGTGCATCCGTCTCAAAGCCGCCCCCGACGGGGCGCTCACAGACGGCTTCAAACTTAGCTCTGAACGACTCACGAGTCGTATGTACTTCGTAGGCTGTAAATTTAGGATTCACTGTGTCCCACGAACGTGTTCGGACACAGAAATACAATCGGCGGATGAGGTCCACACCACCCATACGGATGGTTCGCAACTCGCCATCTACCAATCGCATCCTCAAAATGCCAGCGGAAAGCGTATCAATGCGCGTGTTCACGGTGGTTGTTTCGCGTTCGAAGGTCATATTTCCTTCAAGAATGTTTTCTGAATGAACTTTGCTTACATTTTGGTTCGGCAAGAATCTCATGCATCATAAAGGCGCGTATGAAATCCTGTCGGTTTCGCAGGAATACACCTGACGACCGTGACTGCCGATCCTTGGCACTGACACGTTCATTGCGTGGCTTTGCCGGAAGCACCTTGGCTGTTTGTTCTTGTTTATCGGTCTTTGACATTAAGAACTCGTGTGCGAAAATTCGCCCTCTGTATCGTTAGGGTCTGCCATTTTGCCAAAGCCCTGACGCATCTCCGTATCCGCTTGTAGGTTCCGCAAGCTGAAGTAGTCCATCGCTCCGAGCTTTCCTGTACGAAGCGCATCGGCGATTGCGAGTGGAACGGCCGCTTCGGCTTCAACCACCTTCGCACGCATTTCCTGGACGTATGCTTTCATTTCCTGTTCACGCGCGACAGCCATCACACGACGCTCCTCAGCCTTCGCCTGAGCAATTTGTTTGTCTGCTTCGGCTTGCGCAGTGCGCAACCTTGCGCCAATGTTGTCGCCCACGTCTACATCGGCGATGTCAACGGACAAAATCTCAAACGCAGTGCCGGCATCAAGGCCCTTACCGAGTACCAGCCGGCTGATCTCATCGGGATTTTCAAGTACGACTTTGTGCGTCGCCGATGAGCCAATCGTTGTGACGATGCCTTCGCCGACGCGGGCGAGGACTGTTGCCTCACCAGCACCACCTACAAATCCCTTGATGTTTGCTCGCACCGTTACACGGGCAAATGCTTTCAGCTCGACACCATCCTGCGAAACTCCAGCAACGACCGGTGTCTCGAGTACCCTTGGAATAACCGACATTTGTACTGCCTCAAGGGGATTTCTTCCAGCAAGGTCAATCGCAGAAGCTTGCTCAAATGTAAGATCAATTTTGGCCCGTTGAGCAGAAATCATCGCCATGACGACCGTTTCAACATTTCCACGTGCCATGTAGTGCGTCTCGAGTTGATTGACTGACAGGTCCAATCCCGCTTTAACACCCGCAATCAACGGCAAAACGATTTTATCTTGTGGCACCTTGCGCAGCTTCATTCCAATGAGGATGAAGGGAGTGACACCCGGAACACCTGAGGCCAATGCAGTGATCCATAGCCCAATCGGGAAAAACTGAAGAAACACGATCAGCACCAGAAATCCGATGCCCGGACCTATCATCCACATATCTATTTTCCTCAAATCCGATCGACTGTCACAAGAACATCGTGTTTCCGGACTTCACTGATGGTTACAGACGTCCCATTTCGCACGAATCCGTTGATGGACCGCGCGGGTATTCGATGTTCACCTAGTATTACAATACCGCATGGTCGAAGGTCACTGGACGCGATGCAGATATTACCTACATTTATGGTGTCGAGTAATGCTGATGATTGAAGCTGCAATACATTACCCGCTCCAGATTTCAGCCAAAAGCTCGACAATGGTAGGGCTTTGACGGTGTAGAAGAGGGCGCAAAAGCTTGCGATGATTCCTGCCGTCGATGCGATTCCAGCGTTTGCTCCCGCACCCAGTGAATAGAAAATCCCTGCACCAATGGACGCAGCGCCAATCATCATCAGAACACCATGGCAATGAATTCCCATGGTCTCGATAAGGACAAACGCGATGCCAAGAATCATGAGCACAGGGCCAAACCATTGTCCAATTCCAGCAGTCTGGTATGCGTACAACAGAGCTGCAACCACACAGGCACCAAGTGATCCAACCAATCCGAATGTGTGTGGTGAAAAGGCTTCGATGACAAACAATACAATCGCCACGACAATGACAACGGATGTCAATACCGCTGAGTGAGTTACCAAATCGATAAGGTGCATCATAGGAATTTATGACTAAGGCACTGGTGGCAATCCAGGTCCTCCGAGACCCGGTGGCAGTGCACTGCGTATTTCATCCATGAATTGCTGGCGCTGTGCCGGTGGCATCTGTTGCATTTTCTGCATAACACCCATGCTTGACTGTATTGCCTGTTGCAGGAAGCCTTTGCGTGTTGCTGGATCCATGTTCATCATCATGTCCCATTGCTGATCAACCATCGCAGATTGCTGCTCTGGAGACAGTGCCATGAAGCGCTTCAGCATATCCATTTGCATCTCGCTAAGCTGACTTAGCGAGTCACTTTTCGAACTTACAAAGACATATACGAAGCGAAGGTCGGTCTGAGCGCTTAGCTGTGCTGCACGTTCCCGGGTGATGATTTTCCCCAGGTACAGGATTTCGTCCGGTTTGGCAGGGACATCGTTAATGGCAGTAGTTAAGCCATCCAGGGATGTGATGTGTGAAACAAGTGCATCCGGATCATAGGCTGCACCTTTGCGCGGTGCGGGAAGCAACAAAGTGCGAAGGGATACATCCTTCGGCAGTTTGTTATTCTCTGACCGAACGACCTGATCCAACGCGCCACCTTGGGTTACGAAATCCATGGTCTTCTGCGCGACCTTGCGGTCTGCAATGACGGTAACTCCTGTCGACTTCGTAAGCCTCGCCGAAATCTCACGGAGTGAAATCGCAGTCAGTCGCATCGGTGGTACCGAATTTGAAGCGGACTGTTGATGAACGGGTGAACCAACCAGAGACAATATAGTAGAGACAACAATGGCGGTATGCATAAATCCAGACTCCTGTTTACATATCATACTGAATTGGCATGAAAATTGTTTAGTAGGAGGTGGGCAGAATATCACCGACTCATTTGGTCGGAGATATTGACCTTGGGGTATCCGTCTTGGTAGGATAGTGGAGGAAGAGAGTGCACAACGTAGTGAGTGATTTCAATAAGGTTGATCAACCAGCTCCACACTGCGAGTGCACATTGGACTGTCTTGCCAATGGGACGAAAGGCGAAGTTTGTTCCGTGACAGGTCCAAACCGATGTCGACTGGCCGAGCTTGGTTTCAGTCGCGGCTGTGAAGTGGAAGTCGCACGAAAATCTGCCTTTGGTGGTCCGATTGAAGTGCGTCTCCGATCTTATCGGGTCTCACTTCGTGTCGAGGAAGCCAGCGGAATCACTGTCAGGGCTGTTGAAGATTAGTTGAATTCGATGACGCGTATAGCGCTGGTTGGAAATCCGAATGCTGGTAAAACAACGCTATTCAATGCGCTTACTGGGCTTCGTCACAAGGTCGGTAACTACCCTGGTGTGACCGTTGATATCAAATCCGGCGTATTGCGTGGTGGTGACAATAATGGCATTGAGATCATCGATCTGCCCGGTGTTTATTCCTTAACACCGCATTCACCAGATGAAGACGTCGCAATCAAGCTCCTCTTTGGAATAAACGAAGTTCCTCCGAATTTCATTGTCAATGTAGTCGATGCTAGCAACCTTGAGCGAAACCTTTTTCTGACAACGCAGCTGGTTGAGCTTGGAATCCCGATGTTAGTCGTTCTCACGATGACCGATGCCGCGGCTAGGCGTGGATTACGCATAGACGAGCAACGATTGTCGGCCGAGCTTGGCGTTCCAGTTGTGTCTACCGATGCACCCAAAGGAGCCGGCCTACCGACGCTTGTCAGCCGACTGCAAGACCAAGGCTTTGGCATCAATGTTTCGCCTGTATATGCTGGATACTCACCAGAAATCACATCCACAATCTCCGAAATCTGTGCATTCTCGCCCGACATCAGTCCTGTCTTAATCTCGACGCAGCTCGTGCGAGAGGCTCCAAGCAAATGGCTTACCGGTATCGATGCTGAGCTGATCGAAAGCGGTCGTGCTAAGCTCTGTTCTCTTGATATTGACCCCAGCACGGCCATCGCAGATGACCGCTACATTGGTATCGGACGCATTTCTGCGCGGTCAGTCATCCGAACGACCGCGGCTGTGACGTCTGTCTCGGAACGCATCGACCAACTCGCCCTCCATAAAGTGGGAGGGTACATCGTATTCCTGGCGATCATAACACTCGTCTTTCAGGCTATTTTTACGTGGGCCCAGATTCCTGCTGAGTGGATAAAGTCTGGGATTGATTTCCTTGGAGTGTTCATCCGCTCATCGATGCCCGCAGGCGAACTGCGGGATCTACTTATTGCGGGTGTTATCGGGGGAGTCGGAAACACAGTTGTCTTCCTCCCTCAAATTCTTACGCTCCTGTTTCTCCTAGGATTGCTTGAAGATTCAGGTTACCTCGCGAGAGGCGCATTTCTTCTCGACCGCTTCATGTACCGGGTTGGATTGCACGGCAAATCATTCATCCCGATGCTCTCAAGCTTCGCCTGTGCCGTCCCAGGAATTATGGCAACCAGAACGATTGAATCCGGGCGTGAACGCTTGGTCACGATGTTCGTAATTCCTCTGATTCCATGTACGGCGCGTATCCCTGTCTACACAATGCTTATCGCTGCATTCATTCCAGCAACGTCCAAGCTCAACATCGGTATCGTGTCTCTCGATGGACGAGCACTTTGTATGGTCGGACTGTTCGTGTCCGGTATCGCAATGTCCTTTGCCGTTGCTGCACTCCTGTCAAGAACTGCGATGAAAGCCGCGCCAAGCACCTTTATGCTTGAACTTCCTGCTTACAAACTTCCCCGTATAGGACGAATTATGCGGGAATCTCTGGATCAGGCTGGTCTCTTCATCCAACGTGCAGGAACGATGATCCTTGCGATCTCAATTGCTCTATGGTTCCTCAGCAGCCACCCGAAAATTCAAGGTAAGTCTCCTAAGGAATATGAACGCTCAACCTATGCAGGTCGTGTTGGTACACTTGTTGAGCCAGTCCTAAAACCACTTGGCATGGACTGGAAAATTGGAATCGGATTATTGGCTAGTGTCGCAGCCCGTGAAGTCTTTGTTGCCGCCATGGGCGCCATTTACAACGTTGATTCCAGCGAAGATGACAACCACCTCGGCGTCGCTGTGGGAGCTCGAATGCGGGCTGAAAAGGATCCGGTCACAGGGAATCCTGCCTACGATATCGGGACAGGTGTTGCGCTCCTAGCGTTCTTTGCATTTGCTCAGCAGTGTATGAGTACCTTTGCGGTCATGCGACGTGAGACAAATGGCTGGAAATGGCCATTGCTACAATCGGTTTCGTATTTGCTCCTTGCTTGGGTTGCTGCATTTATTGTGCGAACAATCGTCATGGCGGTGAACGCATGATCACCGACATCCTTGCATACACATGTGTTGCTTGGGCTTGCTATGCGATCGCAGTTCGTGTTTACAAACTCTTCACAAAGACATCGAGCTGCGATGGATGCTCATGCAGCGGGTCCAAGTCAGATAAAAGTCTGATTAAATTGGAAATACGCATCTCAAATCGCTCCACTAATACTAACCCAACACAAAACATTAACTGATATCAGTCAAGTTCGTTGGAACCACCAATGCCAAAATGGGGTATCAATGGATTGTGGGACTGCACTAGCAATGTAGACTGTCCTAACTCGTGCCACCTTTACGGAGGGTCTGTGCAATGCTTGGGGTAGAGCCG
Source organism: uncultured Armatimonadota bacterium (assembly GCA_903881535.1). Taxonomy (GTDB): domain Bacteria; phylum Armatimonadota; class Armatimonadia; order Armatimonadales; family Armatimonadaceae; genus CAIRTT01. The sequence goes on along the minus strand of CAIRTT010000040.1, from coordinate 20,724 downwards.
TTGGATCAATGGTTGCAGGAAGTCATTACACATTGTCAGCCTGACAAAACGGAAGTTTTTATCGCTTCACCGGAACAGCTGCTTGCTCTCAAGACACGGATGATTGAGGCTGGTCTTCTCGAACCCCTCAGTGGAAAGGAACGCTGGCTTCATCGCAGTGACACAACAGATGTCGCACGCATGGAACATCGCACGTTTATCTGCTCACTGCACGAACACGATGCTGGACCGACGAATCATTGGTTGGATCCGCAAGCCGCAAGAGAAACCCTTCATGGTTTATTCGCTGGATGTTATGTCGGGCGAACGATGTATGTTATTCCGTACGCAATGGCACCACTCGGCGGTATATTCACGCAGTTTGGTATAGAAATCACTGACTCACCCTACGTTGCGTTGTCGATGTCCATGATGACGCGTGTGGGCCCTGATGTTATCGATGCGTTGATGGCGGCTAATCCAAGCGAAGTTGTCCGTGGGATGCACTGTACTGGCGAACTCGATCCTGAGAACCGATGGGTTTGTCACTTTCCAGAAACCCAGGAACTCTGGTCTTATGGATCGAATTACGGCGGGAATGCACTCCTAGGTAAGAAGTGTCATTCTTTGCGCTTAGCATCGGTGATGGCACGTGACAATGGATGGTTGGCAGAACATATGCTTATCATCGAGCTCACAACACCTGCTGGTGAGCGACAACATATTGCTGCTGCTTTTCCATCAGCGTGTGGCAAGACAAACTTGGCGATGCTTCAGTCGTCCCTTGATGGCTGGAATATTCGTGTTTTGGGCGATGACATCGCGTGGATGCGTCCAGGCAAAGATGGCCTGTACGCTGTCAATCCTGAATATGGTTTTTTTGGCGTTGCTCCGGGGACGAGTGAAAAGACAAATCCTGTTGCACTGTCAATGACCAAACAGGACACAGTTTTCACGAACGTGGCTGTGACATCTGATGGCAACCCTTGGTGGGAAGGCATGGATTCACTGGAAGCCGGTACTTTGATTTTGGACTGGCAGGGTAAGGCTAGAACCATTGGTGATGGTGCTGGCCCGCTCGCTCACCCAAACAGCCGCTTCACCAGCCCACTGACAAACTGCGCAACACTTTCCGACAGCTGGAACAATCCAAATGGCGTACGGATCGATGCAATTCTCTTCGGCGGTAGGAGACCGACGACAATCCCATTGGTGATGGAAGCTCAGGATTGGACGCAAGGTGTTCTCTATGGGGCGAGTATGGCCTCCCAAACAACTGCTGCTGCAACAGGTGCTGTAGGCGTGCTTCGTCGGGACCCTATGGCGATGCTGCCTTTCTGTGGCTACAACATTTGTGACTACTTTGGACATTGGCTGTCGATGGCGGAACTTGTGCCTACTCTGCCTAAGGTGTTCTCAGTTAACTGGTTCCGGCAGGATGAATCTGGAAAGTACATTTGGCCAGGTTTTGGAGCAAACATCCATGCACTTAAATGGATTTCTGAACGCATCAGCGGCTCGGTGGGCGTCGTTGCGACTCCTGTCGGCAATCTGCCCGTACGTAGTGACCTTACACTTGACGATGTTGAAGTTTCAGAATCTGCGATGCAGCTCCTTACAACCATTTACTCAGATGCATGGACATTTGAAGTGGATGCCATCGCTGCGTATTTCACGTCGCTTGGTGACACGGTTCCAGTGAAACTATGTGACCGGTTGGATGTCATAAAAACCGCTCTAAGGTCAAAATGACCTATAAACACACCTGTTGACAGCTTGGCTGCAAACTCGCAACTCGAACCCCGGGAATCAGACAAGGTACAAAAAAACAGCGCCGCATGTCTAATAGACATCGGCGCTGTTCTGTTAGTGAGAACTACTTTCCAACGAGAAATCGATACTCAGTCTTTTGACGATATGTCTGACCGGGCCGCAATACCGTGGTTGGGAACGAAGGTGTGTTAATCGAGTTTGGATAATGCTGTGATTCCAAGCAGAATCCATAGTTTCGCTCATAGACCTGACCCGACTTACCCTTCAAGGTTCCATCGAGGAAGTTACCCGAGTAAAATTGGATACCCGGCTCATCCGACCATACTTCGAGGATGCGTCCGCTGATTGGTTCCGCAACGGTTGCTGCTTTGCGGAATGCGGTCGGGTTACCGTCTACAACGTAGTTCAGATCATAACCATTGGGTTCGCCATCCGTCTGGGCGATGTTGTCTCCGATTGCATGCATCGATGTAAAGTCGTAAGGCGTCCCGCTTACTGTCACGATTTTCCCAGTAGGTAGCAATGTGGCATCCGCTGGAGTGTACTTGGATGCATTTAGTTGAACGCTATGGTTTAGGATTGTGCCCTGACCAGCCAGATTGAAGTAGGCATGGTTAGTCATGTTGATGGGAGTAGCCTGCGTTGTGGTTGCACGATATTCCATGCGAATAGCATTGGTGCTGGTCAAGGTGTATGTAATTTCAGCCTTGACTGTGCCTGGATAGGCTTCCTCGCCATCTTTGCTGGTGTAACGGAACCGAACACTAGGGCCAGCATTGTTCTTGACAACCTCTGCCTGCCAAATGACCTTGTCCCAACCTTTGACGCCGCCATGCAAGTGGTTGGGGCCATTGTTTGTTGCAAGCTGGTAACTTGCGCCATCCAACTTGAACTTTCCTTTGCCAATACGGTTTGCAACTCGGCCAACGATACTACCAAAGTACGGATGTCCAGCTTCGTAGCCTGAAACCTTGTCAAAGCCCAGACAGACATCTGCGATGTTGCCGTTGCGGTCTGGAGCATGAACTCCAGTAAGCGTGGCTCCGAGGGTCATAATGTCAGCGGAAATTTTGCCATTGGTTAGGACAAATTTGTGGACGACTGCTCCAGATTTCAACTTACCAAACACAGACTTTTTGACACCAGGTACCTGTGCCATTGCCGATCCTGCCGTCATCGTAAGGATTCCCCCCGCGGCAACCATTGCCGATAAAATCTGAACAACTTTGCTCATGAATGCCTCGTTACACGTTGTGCTCCAATGGGTCCTCGTAACCCAATTGTGCCGTTGTCATGTTACGTGATACGCAACATAATTCCTGCCAGTGACCGATGCACGAGGTTGCAATATCTGCCGATGCCAGCATCGATAGGTGATTCATTGATTTTGCCTAATGGACGCCTACTGCTCGATAACCGCTATAACCCTGTATGTGTCAATCAGTGGAATCGGAGAGTTCAATCCAGATGGGATTATTTGGACCAATGGGCTACCAATCGAAACCGTCGTCTTTCCTGACAAGACACTAAAACACCCTGTCTGACTCGCATTTCCCTTGACTTCCAGATCGCCCTTACAAACCTGAACGATGCCAACATGATCCGTTGACACAGATGATCCACGTATGGTGCAGCTAGTGTATTGGTCGGAGCTGCTACAAGATGTTCGGTTCCCACAAACCATTAGTGTTGGAGTCTTTGCCGTGACTGTTTTATCAATGCGATAGCAAGAACGTACGCTCTGCGTAAAAATGCCATTTATGACTAAACAAGTCCCATTTTCTAGCGTTGAGGAATCGTCCATCTCGACATCTCCATCAACATAAATCGTTCTTGGCCCTTTGAAGACAAGCTTTTCACCACTTTTACACTTAATGCTGCCGGTGATTCGCTTTGGCCCCGTAATTGTGGTTGAACTCGATACATCGCCGTAACGTGTTCCCCCTGAGCACGCTTTCTGAAACTCCGTGCTCCGACACTTTTCAACAGCAGACTCAGATGGAAAGGGGATACGTGGTTGGTTTTCGCATTTCTTGTAAATAATGCCGGATGCCTGAACATCCAACCGACTGCGAACCGTACCGTCGCTATTGCAGCTGCCATCGATGATGATTCTGTCATTCGATGTCAATCCAGCACAGTGGCCGCCTGCTGGTTGTGTACGCATCGTTGCACCAGATGTGATTCGAATTGGTCCATTTGAGATAATTCCTGTCGCGCCCGGTGGATTCCTGAGAACTTCCGCATTTGCAACCAACGTAATCTGAGTACCCAAGGTGGATCGTCCTATCGAACGAACCACGTAGGTTCCATCTGACAGTGCATTCACGGTTGTCGTATCGGTTCCCTGTGATGTTCCGCTGGCTGATGTTATGGTCGTTGATTCACCTGTGTAGCCACTGTTCACGTAAACCTTTTGCACAGCAATGTCGATGCCCGACTCAGCCATTCCCCGGGCAATGTCCCGCTCACTATTCCATGTTGTAAGCTTTACTTGTTGACTCATGAGTTGCGATACACCGACCACACCAATGATTGTCGTCGTCAATACCGCAATCGTTACAACACTTGCCGATGCTCGCGATTTATGTCTGGAATGTTTCATCGTTTGTTCCTAAGTCTCGCTTCGGTGATGTGCCGGATAGTCGTATCTGGACCTGAAAGTGTTGGTGATGTCCGCCTGACTTGAATTTCAACGGATGTGACAAATGGGCAAGCCGTAGAACTGGGCGTAACCGGGTACTGAATACCGAACATCGATGCACCTGGTGGCGTTTGAAATGTCACGGATTGTGATCCGGACTGCCAAGTACAGGGAATCGCAATACCACTACGTGTACAGCTAGGTTGCTCTGCGGGAATCGTCGCTAGCCTATAAACATCTGACACGTTCGAAGTTGATGTATTTAAGAGGTCGACAGATTCGGCAACCCGGTAGACAAACTGTGCTGACGTACATGGAGTAACACTTGAATCGATTGATTGAGGGCGCTTTGAACCGACACCGATGTCACAGGTTCTTACGATCCTGAATGGTGACTGAGACAATGCAAAGACAACGGTATCTGAAGTCTCAAGAGTAGGGTTTGCTCTTATTAAAGTCATATCCAACCGCTGAAAAGACGACACACGTCGACGATGTTTTGTATGACTTACCTGCGATCGTAGCATTTGGGAGGACGGAGATTCCATCCCGAAGTTCCTTTGTCAAAGCATCCATACCTTGACTTGTCTGGCTATCAATGGCCCTCGCGAGCAAGGCGTGTTGGGGAAACTTGGAAATTGTAATGGACGACGCGATTGCCACTGCCGTAATCAATAGGCTGATTCCCGCAACGACGATGGCTTCGACCAGCGAGGTGCCGGTAATACGTTGCCTCACGGTGAGACGCCCCCGGGTGTCAAAACCGTAACGGTTGTAAAGGTGCGTGCTTGTCCCTGGCGTATTCCAGCAGTCCATTGCACCTTGATTACCACCTCTCGAACCGCTACCGAAGGTGTGGTTACAACGATTGTCCCAGATGCATTTGGGAGCGATGTGAGCGAATCGACCGAGCCAAATTTCGTCAGAGCGTAATTGCCATCTACAAGATTTACAACTCCAAAATCACGAATATTCTCAATGACATTCCGGGCAATTTCTCGGGCAAGTGTTGCACGCTCTATACTTCGGTGAACGACCACCGTAGTAACAAATGTTGGAATGGATAAGGCAGCAACACCAACAAACATCGTCGCTGCCACAAGGGCATCTACAAGGGTAAATGCACAGATTAATCTATGCTTAGCATGACTGGATTTGCGACTGACTTCCACATCGTCAATCTTTGGTTATCCCTGAATATAATCTAATGACTTCCTTTTGCCGAAACGATGGATGGGTGTAGGAAGTAACTTCGGAGCTACAAATCACATACCCAAAGGTGGGATCATCGGAATCAATACTGTCAACTTCCGAGGCTTGGTATCGTGTGGCTACTCTGGGCGTGTTGTTGACCAGAACCGACCTACCAAAGGATAGCTGCTACTGCCCGGAGGTGCTGAGTCAACAGCACGGAAACCAATTGCAACATGCGCGCTGATTGCATCTGCATGTGCAAGCACCACTGCTTCCGGAGTAGCTGGCACTTTGGCAGCCCCGTGTTCAGGCCGTTCATGATGGCTAAGAATCAAGTGCGCGAGGTGGTTTCGCATCGACTCTGGCCAGTCAAGTGTCAAATGGATGATTCGTGCTGCCCCATACGCTACATGGCCGATTAGCATCCCGTTATCGGTGTATTCACCTGCCCGAAGGCCGTGTGTCATTTCATCCAGCTTTGCAAAATCGTGCAGTAACGCTCCGGTAACCAATAAGTCACGGTTTAGGCGTGGAAAGCGTGTACAACACGCATCACAAATGTCAGCAACTTCCAACGTGTGCTGAAGCAATCCACCCCGGTAAGCGTGATGGACATCGCGCGCTGCGACTGCATTCAGGAAAAGCGACCGCTTGGATCCATGCAACAACGTAAGTAACAATTTCTTGCAAAGAGGATGTGCGACAGTTTCTATCAATGCATCAAGCTTATCGACATCAGCATCATGTGAGTCTGGGAACGAGGGCAGAAGCGCATCGAGAATTTCTGGTGTAACGTCGACAACCTCGATTTGCTCAACTGCTAGCTCGCCTGCATATCGGCCAGGTGGATTGACGCGACCGGATACCTTGACTGCCTCTGCTACATGCATCGCTTGTACGACTTTAGGCTGCGGCTTCCAAATCACGCCTTTGCGGGAGCCTGTACTGTCGCCGAGGGTCAGAGCAAGACGTGGACTGTCACCATCCGGATAGTGCGTAGAAGTCTTTAAGGCGTATATTCCGCTGAATGCCTGCCCATCACGAAGTTCAACCAGCTGCATATGTTTGCCTCTCTTGATTGTCTGCAACCCGCTGACGATGTTGTGAGCGCCCGCGAACGGGACGCTTCTTCAGCCTAGCATGGTAGTCCACATTTTTGAAACATGTGATGGCGGTACGGTTCCGCAAGACAACAACCGTTCCATTCAACCTCGCTCGCTCTCTGACATCAACCCAATCCGGGATCCAACGGTTGCCAAGAAAGCAAACGACATCGTCGCCTTCATAGTGGCGATACCCATATTGAACCGCCATCCGGACGTCACGTTCGCTAATACAACGCTGAGCGGACCTACATACCGAATGTCGTGTGAATGCTAAATCTGTCATGATGAAACTCCTTATTGGAGTCATCGCGTTTAACCCGGTAAACGTGACAGGGTAGTAAGAAAAACACTTTGTGGAATTCGAGTGGGAAACTCTCGAACAAAATACTTTGTCCTACTGGCTTACGCAGGATCTTTGTGTTGCCTGGAGTCATCGCGTCAAACCCAGTAAACGTGACAGGCTGAGAAGGAATAAGTTGCATGCACGTGGAGTGATGCAGTCTCAAACGATACTTGCTTGTGGTTACGTCCTAGACGGGATGTTTATATTCCCGGATATTGCCATCCGTTGCGACTTTTTCCGGCGGGACAATCCTACCTGTGTCGCCTCTAGACATCTGTAGGCGAGTCAGCAATCTGTATTCACCTTTAGGCGCATTCGGCGTATATACACCATTGCCAAAGTGAAATCCCTGGGCCAGGCATGTTGCATCAAGCAAAAGCTGCGTACTTGGATCAAACAGTAGCAAGCCTTCAAGCTTTCCACGGTATCGCCGTCTTCCATCCCGTGTGCTCATGTGAAAGTCACAATGAATTTTTGCCAGTAGGCCTTCTGGCGACCGTTCAACAACAGAGACACTGCCTTCGCAGTGTTTGACCTCAGACTTGCTCCACAGCGTTGGTGTGCCGCGCACGCCATCCACTAAGTGAAACCGCCCAATGCGCTGTGCAAAACCTGTCGGGACGGTCGTTTTGGTGTTTGAAAGCAGCGCAGCACACATTGACTTCTGCTCGTGCATCCAAATCCAAGCAAAATCCCGTCCGAGGCTCTTGTTCAAAAGGGAACACCCAGCTGGAACATCTGGGATGCGCTCCAGTACTTCAAGTACTGTAACGTCCGCCGGGATTGGAACGTGAAACATATCCGACAGCGCAGAATCAGGAACGGATACATTCTTGAGGCCACTCGAGCCTACATTACTATCAGCGACATTTAGAAAGTCTCTGATGTCATCGTAGCCGTGGTCATTTGTAAACCCGAACGGGCTTCCAGATGAATCCGTGATGTAGATTCCCTGAGGATCGGATGTCTGCACCATCTGACGGTTTAGGTCCAGGCGCGACTTGCCTGGAGAATCACCACTAAGAACGCTGCCGCTACGGGTACTGGTCCCGAAAAGCATCGTGGACTTCACCAAATTCATAAACCACGTATGCGATTTTGATGGGTAATATTGCAAATCCTGTGTGTTTGCAATCACTGGGATGTACTTACCCTTTATCCGTGCTTGAAGACGCGGATCTGAAAAGGACCGACGGCCCCTTTGACCATTGTTTCAGGTACAGCCCTGCGGATTTCCAACCATAATCCACATCAGAATTGGGAGCTTTTCCTTCACAGAACGTTGCCGCGCCGCCATGATGTTGGTCATCCAAGGGATAGCTTTCCAACGGTCATCGGTAACGGTTGGCTGTAAGGTTTCCAACTGTTTGATGAAAGTGTCTCCAAAGATGCTTCTGATTTTTTGTGTTGTAATTACCGGCATTTGTACTGGGTTTCCTGAATTTTGGCGTGTAATTCCGACTATATGTGAAGGATTGCTTGATTGTCAATCGAAAATGTAACCCATGGAAAAACTTGGTACTGCAGGCCTGAAGAGTGGCCCGGGATTGGTTAATCGTCGGACGGTTTTACTGGGTGCTTTGTACGGAAGTCTACTCTCTGCTACGACTTTTACACAAAGCGCTGGAGTGGCATCCGGCAACCTGCAACATCCAAACGGCTCTACCAAACGGGTCATTATCATTGGGGCTGGTATCGCCGGACTATGTTCCGCTTACGAACTAGAGCAGCTTGGATATGAAGTTGTCATTCTGGAGGCTAGCGACAGTTATGCGGGTGGGCGAGTGCGAACGCAACAGCTGGGGGATGGCCTTTACGGTGAACTTGGCGCCATGCGGATTCCAGCAAACCATCATCTCACACGGCACTACGTCAACAAGTTTGGCCTAAAACTACGTCCGTTTGTCCAATCAAATCCGGATGCCTACTATTACGTTCGTGGCAAGAAAGTACGCATTCGCGATGAAGCAAATGTCAACGCACTGTTTCAACTGACCGGAGACGATGCGACAAAGTCATCCTTTGATTTCTGGAATCAGTCTGTTTTGAGCATTCTTGAGTCTCTTACCGAAGATGAGCGCGCAGACTTACGCCGTGTGGCATTCACGACGAACCGACTACGGAGTCTTGACCGGTTATCGCTGGAAGAGGTGTTTCGCCAGAGTGGGATGTCGACCGATGCCATTGAGTTTTTTGCCAGTTTGTGGGCCTATGAAACATCCCTGCAATCCGGAATCACGACGCTCCTTCGTGAGGAACTGGAAGAAGTTTGGATAAACCCATTTGATGAAATTGTTGGTGGTATGAGTGAGCTGCCAAAGGCCTTTGTGAAAAAGCTCCGCTCCAAGCCGCGCATGGGATGCAAAGTAACCCGGGTTGTACAAAATACATCAACTGGCCAAGTAACTGCTTTCTATGCATCTGGTGATGGCTTGGACAAGGTTGAAGGGGACTGCATGATTTGCACAGTAGCTCTGTCTGTGATGAGCCGAATTGAGTTCCTGCCAGGTCTCAGTGCCGGCAAGATGCGGGCATCCCGACAAGTCATTTACGATTCCAGTACAAAGGTTCTTGCACGAACATCCCGTCGTTTCTGGGAAACGGATGATGCCATTTACGGTGGTGGAACGATGACCGACCTGCCAACCGGAATTACGTATTACCCATCAGACAACGCAGCGGCGCGGGACCCACGCGTTTCGAAAAAGCCTGCCGTGATGCTCGCATCGTACACATGGGGACAGCCCGCCAGGCGCTTAGCAGCATTTTCGCCGGATGAACGTCATGATGTCACACTTCGAAATCTCAGCAAGGTCCACCCGCAGCTGCGTGAGAAGGACATGGTGGAGAAAGTCGTGAGCTGGTCATGGGACACGAATCCGCTGAGTGCTGGCGCGTTCTGTTGGTTTGCCCCGGGTCAGCATGATGCTCTTTACCGTGATGTCATTTCAGCGGAAGGTCGGATTTTCTTCGCCGGTGAACATGCATCCCTTACCCACACTTGGATTCAAGGAGCCATTGAGTCTGCGCACCGTGTAGTACAGGAAGTTCTCTTGACAGCGTAATGATTGGGCCGATTTAGTGCATAAAAAACACCGGGGGTTCCAACTACGCTCTCCATGTAGGGGTGTGGCGTAGAGTGTCTCCTGAATCATTCTGTTCTGGCAGGAATACGGCTCGCCCCTGTGTAACAATCGTACCTATGGAAGAAACACAGATTACCCAGGAAGCTGAGCTCCGCGCAGCAATGACGCGACGCAAGCTACTCCGTGATGCATCATTAGCCGTTGGCGGCGTTTTGGCAGCCGAGATTGTGTCAGCTACATCGGCTGATGCACTTGATAAAACGCCAAAGATCATATTGGGCTCTGGAAGCCATACGTATGAATGTATCCACGACTGGTTGGTGCTTCCCGACAACGTAAAGTGGGGAGATACTCAGGGTGTGTGCCAGGACACTAAAGGCCGCATTTATATTTCGCACACTGTTGGTGCCGATAGCCAAAGCAAGGATGCAATCGCTGTCTTCGATCGCAAGGGCAAGTTCATCAAGACCTTCGGTTCCCGCTTTGCCGGCGGTGGCCATGGAATTGAAGTCCGTAAGGAAGGCTCTAAAGAGTTTCTTTACCACTGCGACACGGCACACCGTCAAGTTGTAAAGACCGACTTGGATGGCACCGTCATCTGGGAAAAGGGTCTGCCAACAGAGTCCGGTGTTTATCAGGGCGGCGCTGCATTCATTCCTACGAACGTTACGTTTGCCCCTAACGGTGACTTTTATGTCGCCGATGGCTATGGCTCAAACTGGGTTCATCAGTTCAACATCAAGGGTGACCTTGTGCGAACGTGGGGCGGCAGTGGTAGCGCGAATGGAAAGCTTAGCCAGCCACACGGCATCTGGGTGGATGCGCGTGGCCCCGAGCCACTCGTGATGGTCTGTGACCGTGGCAACAATCGCCTGCATTACTTCACCTTGGATGGCAAGTTTGTCCGAATTGACAAGGATGGCATGCGTCAGCCTTGCCATGCAGATATTCAAGATGGCCATATGCTGATTCCTGACCTCGCGGGTGTTGTCACCGTCTTGGACGAAAACAACAAGGTTGCTGTCCATCTTGGTGATAGTGCTGGCATTGCAAACCTGCCAGGACGTGGCCGTGGGCGAACTGAATTCCTTCCAGGGAAATTTGTCCACCCACACGGTGCGAAGTTCCTCGCAAATGGAGACATACTAGTCGGAGAGTGGCTGCCAATTGGCCGCGTTACCCTCCTCAAACGTATCAAGGCATAGTCTTATGCATGCCCCATCCAGAACTTTTTCCGGATGGGGCATGCATAGCAACGGCTCACCGCGGGGTATACTTAACGTGCTGAGGAGCGTTGCAATCCGTCATTCGGGTCAGGCTCAGCTAACTGAACCGCGCTCACCTTGGACCCACCAAGGTGGGTTTTTCTATGTTGAGAGGCAACTGATATGAACGATGTAACGACATCCACAATTGCAACCGACTTTGTGGTTACAGACCTTAGTCTGGCTGCATGGGGTCGCAAGGAAATTGCGATTGCAGAGACCGAAATGCCAGGTTTGATGGCAATCCGTGCTGAGTATGCAGCGGCACAACCCCTCAAGGGCGCGCGTGTGACCGGCTCCCTCCACATGACCATTCAGACAGCTGTTCTGATTGAGACATTGGAAGCACTCGGAGCAGAAGTCCGCTGGGCAAGCTGTAACATTTACTCTACGCAAGACCATGCCGCTGCTGCTATTGCTGCAGGCGGAACTCCCGTGTTCGCCAAAAAAGGTGAGACACTTGTCGAGTACTGGGACTACACACATCGCATCTTTGAGTGGACCGATGGCGGCTACACAAACATGATCCTCGATGACGGTGGAGATGCAACCTTGCTTCTGCACCTGGGTACCAAAGCTGAGACTGACCTCAGTGTGCTGGACAATCCAACATCCGAGGAAGAAGTTATCCTCTACGCTTCCATCAAGGCAAAGCTTCTAGTTGACCCGCATTGGTATTCCGTGCGCCTCGCCGAAGTTAAGGGTGTGACGGAAGAAACCACTACTGGCGTACACCGCTTGTATGAAATGAGCCGTCGTGGTGACCTGATGATTCGGGCCATCAATGTCAACGACTCTGTTACAAAGAGCAAGTTCGATAACCTGTACGGCTGCCGCGAGTCGCTGGTCGATGGCATCAAGCGGGCAACCGACGTGATGATCGCAGGCAAGGTTGCGCTTGTTGCTGGTTATGGTGATGTCGGAAAGGGTTCCGCTCAAGCACTGCGTGCACTGTCGGCGCAGGTCTGGATTACCGAAATCGACCCAATCTGTGCGCTGCAGGCAGCCATGGAAGGCTACCGAGTCGTTACGATGGACTATGCTGCTGATAAGGCTGACATTTTCGTAACCGCGACGGGTAACAAAGACATCATCACCCGTGCAGTGATGGACAAAATGAAGGATCAAGCAATCGTCTGTAACATTGGCCACTTTGACAATGAAATCGATGTTGCTGGGCTTGAAGAACTCGAATGGGATGAGATCAAGCCACAGGTCGATCACATCGTTTGGCCAGATGGTAAAAGAATCATTCTTCTTGCGAAGGGCCGTCTCGTGAATCTTGGTTGTGGAACCGGACATCCTTCGTACGTGATGAGCTCATCGTTTGCAAATCAGGTCCTTGCACAGATTGAGCTGTGGTTGCAGCCTGATACGTATGAGGTTGGACAGGTTTATGTCTTGCCAAAGCACCTCGATGAGAAGGTCGCACGCCTTCAACTGTCGAAGCTTGGCGCGATGTTGACTGAGCTCTCCCCAGAGCAAGCGGCTTACATTGGTGTTGAACAAAACGGTCCTTACAAGACCGATACCTATCGCTACTAGGTTTTGTCGTTTCCTTAGGTGATGTGGCCGGCTTGATTTTTCGAGCCGGCCACATGTCGTTAATTACGCTCACAATTTTATTGACCAAATGAGCCATCCAGATATAATCGCACATCAACTGTTCCCCAGTGGAAATATCAGGTCACGTGCATGCTTATACAGTCTCGTTTAAAAACGCTTTTTTTGTGCGTCGCTGCATTCCTCCCAAGCCTTGTGCAGGCACAAATTGTCCGAAAGGAAGTCTCCGTACCTGCAAGCTCTGTAGATACGCGTATCTGGCAACCGCAGATTGTAGAACGCCATCAAGGGAATGTTGAGCCACCTGAAAATCCTGTGATGCCGCCGAGTGTAACTGGGAAACGCCATGATGTACCGGTTGGTAAAGTGGATGCCGGATCAGCGCGTGTGGCACCTGGTTTAAAATTTCCGGGGATGTCCAGTACCGGTTGGTATCCACCTGACTGTGATATCGCCGTGGGACAGAGTCACATCGTTGAGGTCGTCAACTCGTCAATCGCCTTCTACACAAAAGCTGGTACCAAGCAGCTGCAGCAAACATTTGAGACATTTTTTGCGGGTGTAGCAGGCGGGTCGTTCTTGTTTGATCCGAAGGCCTATTACGACCGTGCGAATAACCGCTATGTCATTGTGGTTCTTGAACAGGATGGCGGATCAGAAACAAGCAAAGTTCTGGTCGCAGTTTCAGATGATGCTGATCCAAACGGCACGTGGCACCGGTACCGCTTCGAAGCCAAGCTGACTCTTGCTGGTACATCCTATTGGCTCGACTATCCGGGTTTTGGCTATAACCAGGATGGTTACGTCATCACTGGGAACATGTTTGGCTTCAGTGGTGGCTGGGCCGGCGTGCAATTCCTGACGATTCCAAGCGCTCCTCTCCTCACAGGTTCTCCAGCAAATGTTTACTCCCTACGGGATGGCAATGGGGCATCCGCACAAGTTGCTGAAGCTGTAGACAACTCGAGTGCGGTGTATGCAATAGGTGCCGCCGGTTCGAATGATCACCGACTCTACGCGCTCAGTAATGTCGGAACTGCTAACCCTACGCTGCTTTCAAGTGATGTTGGTATTTCCAACTATAGTGGGCCTACAAAACGTGCAACAAGCACCGGTGGACAAACCCTGGATGCGGGTGATGGCCGTCTAATTAACGCATGGTGGACAAATGGCCGGATGCTGGCTGCACACGCCATTCAGATTGGTAACAATGTCGGTATTCGCTGGTATGAGTTTTCCACGGCTGGATGGCCTGGAGGGGGAAGCCCTTCGCTTATCCAAAGTGGCAACATAAGCTCCAACAACTATGATTACTTCTATCCAGCGCTCGCCAAGGATGCCAGTGGCGCTATCGGGTTAGTGTTCGGCGGATCCAATGGCAGTGAAACCGCTAACATTTTTGCTGCTGGACGCCTAACGACAGACCCGCTTGGAAATGTCGGGACCCCGGTAAATCTCGGGGTGTCGGCTGGCGTCGGGTATACCGGAGGGCGCTGGGGAGACTACTTCGGCACTGAAGTTGATCCTGTTGATGGTCGGACTTTTTGGTCGATTGCAGAGACATTAGGGGCAAACAACGATTGGGAGACGCAAATCGTTAGCTTTAGCCTGAGTCCTGTTGTCGCTGCTGTAACGGTATCTCCAAACACACTGGTTGCTGGACTTTCTGCGACTGGGACCATTACGCTTTCGGGGCCAGCGCCGGCGGGTGGACAGCTCGTATCGCTATCAACGAACAATGTTTCTGCCACTGTTCCTGCCACGGTGAATGTTCCAGAAGGTGCAACATCGGCAACGTTCAGTGTGACAACGGTATCCGTGCCAGCAGATGTGACCGTAACGATCACCGCCAGCGCAAACCTGCGTTCATCGAGTGCAACATTGTTGCTAAAGCGAACTGCGATCGATGCCGTCAATACTCAGAAGACCTCCGTACCCGGAGGTGAGTCGTTATCTGGATCGGTTTCGCTAACCGGCAATGCGGGAGTTGGTGGTCTAAAGGTGGATCTGTCCGTAAATGATCCATCCGCAGCCGTACCTGTCTCCGTTACCATCGCATCCGGGCAGCTCTTTGCTGCGTTTTCGGTTTCAACATTCCCAGTTGTGGATGACCGTGTTGTCACGATTCGGGCAACCGCCGATGGACTTGTAAAGACAAAGCAGATTACTGTTGAGCGGCCAAGACTAGCCGTCGTTCAGTTATCACCATCATCGTTTGCTGGTGGCGAGCAAGTCCAGGGCACGGTTCGCCTGACAGGTATCGCACCTGTTGGTGGGATTGCCGTTGCATTGTCATCCTCCGATGCCGCAGTCACTGTCCCTGCGTTTGTTACGGTCGAGGCTGGGATGTCTGAAGTCACGTTTGATGTAACGGTGCGTCCCGTCACAACAAACAAGGATGTTGAGATCTCAGCAACGCACCGGGGACAAACGCTCAAGGGTACATTCCGACTTGAAAAGACAGTCCTAAAGGACCTTTTATTCAGTACGTCCGAATGCATTGGTGGAGACACGGTTCAACTGCTTGTTTCTCTCAATGGACCGGCACCAGATGGAGGCATGCTTGTCAACTTGTCATCCAGCCACGGTGCAGTCTCAGTACCATCTAGTGTCACCGTGCCGGCAGGTGAGCGGTCGATTACGTTGGACTTGAACATAAGCGCCGTTGCAGTTGACACAACTGTTACATTGATTGGAACGGGTAACGCTGGAGAAGCTTCGGCTTCGATCTTGGTAAATCGCCCCGAGCTAACATCGTTGCTGATGTCGCCGAAATCAGTGACCGGTGGACTGGATGCAGCTGTTATCGTTCGCCTTACAGGCATTGCTCCTGTCGGTGGAACAACCGTAGGCCTGACATCGGATAATGCAGCGGCACAAGTCCCGGCATTTGTCATTGTTCCCGAAGGCAAGTCTGAAGTTTTGGTGAAGGTTACAACGATTGCAGTCGGGACTGACTCTGAAGTCTACGTTTCTGCGAGCAACGAAACCGAGTCATTAAGGGCGAAGTTGATTGTGAAGCGGGCGTCGATGGCAACGGCTGTATTGACACCGAATTCAGTCCTTGGTGGTACAGCATCGAAGTTAGATCTGACCATTACTGGTCCTGCTCCCGTCGGTGGATTGAAAATTGATATCACCACCGATGGCTCTGGCACGGTGATTCCATCCACTGTGATGGTTCCATCCGGTGCAAGGAGTGTGTCTGTACCCGTGACGACTCTCGCCACGAATCGAACCCGGGTTGATCGGATTGCAGCGCACGTGAATGCTACATCGGCATATGACATGCTTACCGTTCGGGCGGTAGTTCCTGCTGATGTGTCTCTGACACCAAATCCTGTGACTGCCGGCGGTAAGGTTACGGGAACGATTACGCTACGTGATCCGGCTCCTGTTGGTGGACTGCTTGTTGCATTGTCCAGCGACCGGACATCTGCCGCTGTTCCTCCGACTGTGCTAATACCAGCCGGAAAGTCATCGGGCACGTTCATCGTAACAACCAGTGTGGTTACGGTAGATGTTCAGGCGACGATCAAGGCGACTGCGAACGCAGAGTTTGCGTCGATGGTGTTGGCTATTCGCGTTCCTGCACCGCAGCGCATAACCTTCACTCCATCGGAACTAACTGGAGGCGGCAAGGGTACGGCAACGATAGACCTTACAGTGCCTGCACCAACCGGTGGACTGTTAGTTAAGCTGACATCAAGTATTGCATCGTTGGTGATCCCTGCTTCGGTCTCGGTTCCAGCTGGAAAATCATCCGTCACGATTCCTATTACGGCCTTAGTTGTTTCTACAGATGTAGCGGCAAAGGTGACTGCAAGTGCAAATGGAATCGCGGTCGTTGCAAACATTCCGATAAAGACTCCGAGAGTAAAGACAATCATTGCCACGCCATCATCTGTTCTTGGAGGCAAACCAGTTGCCTTTACGGTCACATTGAGTGGAGTAGCCCCAGCAAGTGGAACGTCGCTGACGATTACAAGTACGACTAGTGTGTTGGTCGTACCTGGCAGCATTAAAGTCGCATCCGGAAAGGCGACAGTCAGCTTTGTGGGGACGACCAGTTCTGTGTCAAGTGCGACAGATTGTAAAGTGCGTGTAACTGCGGCTGGGGAAACGAGTGAGACGGTTGTCATGGTCAGACCAACGGTGGTGAAGTCACTTGTGGTTGCACCTATATCTGTTGTCGGCGGCGGTAAGGCCGCTGTGACGATAACGCTTACGGAAGCAGCACCCATCGGTGGGGTTATCGTTAGCCTTGAGTCTTCATCGACCAAATTTCCGGTACCAACAGTGATGTCAATTCCAGCCGGAAAGACATCGGGTGTTGTTTCTGTAGTGACATCTGCAACGTCATCAACCGAGAATGTTGTCGTAACGGCAAATCTCGGTGGGGCAGCAACGTCTGGAACGGTTACGGTTGTACCGGTTGCACTTGCATCCTTTACGGCTGCACCAGCAAGTGTCAAGGCTGGTGGATCGATCGTGATTACGGTGAAGTTGGCTGCAGTGAGTGCTGTGCCGGTTGATGTTGTTATGTCAACAACCGATGCCTCTTTGCTTCCATTACCAGCAATCATTACGGTTCCTGCTGGTCAACTTACGCTCCAGCAGGTGATCACTGTTGGGGCTACTGGAGTAAAGAAGGCGGTAATTTTGAAGGCTTCGACGCAGAGTGTACCGAAGCAGCTTACGGTGAGTGTGAATCCATAGATTACGAAAAGGTGATTTCAATGACGAGACGAAGTGTTTTGACTGGGTCGATGGGAATGATGCTAAGTGGCAGCGCCTTTGCAGGCATGCAGGCTAACTCTGGTTACAAGCTAATTGGCCAAGATCGTGGCCATGTAGCCATTTTGAACAAGAATGGTGAGGTTGAGTGGGAGATTGAATGCCGTCATAACTCCCATGACATTGCAGTTCTTCCAAATGGCAATTTTCTGTTACATACGGCCCCTAACAAAATTGTAGAAGTAACGCCTGAGAAGCAAGTTGTTTGGTCATGGGAATCCAAGCCGGTTGCGCCCTATACAGGTTATGTCGAGATCCACGGTTTTCAGCGGTTACGTGATGGAAGCACGATGATCGCTGAAACTGGAAATCTGCGGATTATTGAGGTTGACAAGGCTGGAACGATCAAGAAGATCGTACCAATAACGGTGGAAAAGCCAGATTCACACCGAGACACCCGTAGGGTTCGCAAGACAGATACAGGAACATATCTTGTCTGTCACGAGGGCTTGGGGAAAGTCCGCGAGTATGACGGTGATGGAAAGATTGTCTGGGAATTTACGCTTGACTTGGCTGGGCAGCCAGCAACCGGCGGGCATGAAGGGCATGGAGTCAGTGTCTTCAATGCGGTTCGGTTGAAGAACGGCAATACACTTATTGGTGGTGGCAACAACAACCGTGTCTTTGAAGTTACAAAAGAAGGTAAGACGGTCTGGAGTGTTGAGCGGGATGAGCTGAAGCGTCCGGATGGTCGTCCGATTCATCTATGCTGGGTTACCAGTCTTCATGTCCTCCCTAATGGCAACGTAGTCTTCGGTAACACACACTCGGGACCTGAAAATCCGCAAATGGTGGAGGTTACGCGGGAAAAAAAGGTTGTGTGGATGCTCGACAACTGGAAAGTCTTTGGGAATGATCTCTGCGCCGTTTGGCTGTTGGATGCTAAGCGTGGAACCATACGCTAATGTGTTGATTTTTTCACTCTATAATCCTGATTGATTATTGATAAAAGTGAAAAACACATTCTTAGCATGTGATTCCTATCCTGAAGGCACCCAGACTGTCTAAGTATTTCGCAGTCTGGGTTTCTTTTTGTTAAGAGATGACGTAAAGGTGAACGGGAAATTCAGTGAAATTCCGGGGACAATGTCGGAAGGTATCCGCACTCATCATGCGGAAATTTCCTCTAACCCTGTTAAAGGGTCGAAAGGGTTTCGGTATCGATCACCATGCAATCCAAAATGATTAATCGAAAGGCAGGCCTCCTGCTAGCATCCCTCGGGGTGCTCGCTGTTGGTACTGTGCCGGCTGAAGCGCAAGTGCGTCTCGGTTGGGTACGCAGTACTGGCACTAATCCAACGTTGGCAGTTACCCGTAATGCTGCGGGTGAAGTGTTCACGTTCGGAAATGGCACTGTTAACAAGCACTCTAAGACTGGTTCTCTTGTTTGGACCAAAGCTGTCAGTACGTTTACGTACGGCACGACGGTTGTCAACAATGTTGTCTCCCTCCATGCTGGTCAAGATGGTGGGGTATACCTCGTAGAACGTCAGGGCCCAAACTATACATCCACCGTAATTCGCTACTGCAATAATAATGGCGTTGTGGGCTTTACGCGCACAATCTCCGGGCATGCTAGCGCTGCTTTCAATGCAACATTCCCAGTTGCTAAGTCTGACAATGCTGGAAACTTGTTTGTGTCCGCACAAACTGGTTCAGAAACAGTAACCTTGTACAAGGTAACCCCGGCGAATGCTCTGACATCCGCTGGTGTTACAGTCACGCCACTCGAGCTTGGTGTAACTGATGTTTTTACGGCTGCCATGATTGTCCCTGACAATGCTGGTGGTGCTGCAATGTTTGTAGACCACTCAGATGGTAAGGGGCACTCGATCGCCCGCTACAACACATCCCTCGGTAATACCCAAACAGTTAACTACAACACGTCTGCCTTTGAGCGATGGGCACAGGGTGCCGAGCAATCAGCGGTCGTCAAAAATGGTCTGATTTTTGCTATTCGTAATACTACAGATGTCTTTGGTAGTACGACTGGTAAAGACTTGGTTCAGGTCGCTGCGGATGGAACACGGACGATCAAGCGCTCTGGCACTGACCTCACAGGCGTTACATTAAGCCATACTGGTAACCTGGCTGTTGTCACTGCAAGCAGTGTTACACGTAACAGCACAACCTATCCTGCATTCAATGTAGGCTTGGAGAACACTGCGGGCACGATTACAACTCCAGTGCGTGCATTTGCAAACTTTGGCTCCACAACACCAATCCAGTTTGGTATGTTGACAACCCGTTTACTTACACTTGGTGTACAGTCGAACCCAACTGGGCTGACATATTCATCTGGTGTTGCAAATGGTGCGTTCTACGTGGTCAATGGTGTTGAGGATGCTACATCCACATTCGCCGGACCATGGCCAGTTCGCTTTAGCCAAGTTGGTTTGAACGTTGCAGATACGGCTTCTGTGGTGAACCTCTCCACCTACCTTAGCCCGAATCGCTTCTTCTTCAACAACTCGGCTGCCTACTCAACGGGTACTGGTTCGTTGCTGTGGTCGGGACCACTGACAACGGCATTCAGTGATGATGGCATTTATGCTGCATTGACCGTTGCTGGTTCGGCTTCCGTTGCGAAGTATCACTTCACGGGGCCTACCGTAACAGGCCAACCTTCAGTCATTCCAGGTGGAACTGGTGCGACCGATCAGGTCATTACCCTTACGGGTGACAAGTTCGGTTACAACGATGTGTTTGTTTTCAACGGTGTGAACTGTGCAACGAACGTTGTTTCTGATGGTTCTCTGCAGGTAACGATTCCGGCATCTGCTATTGGAGTCAAGGGTATCTACCCAATCAGCTTGGGCTATAAATTTGAGAACGGTACAAGCCAGGCGTTGAACCTTGGAACACTTGAGGTCGGACCACGTCCTGTCCTTAATGTGGCATCGCTTGCACCAAACCCATTGCACGGGGGTGAGAGTCTTACCTTCACCGTTTCCCTAAATGAGCCTGCTGGTTA
>CAIRTT010000039.1 GCA_903881535.1 uncultured Armatimonadota bacterium | reverse complement strand
TTGATGACAATAGCCGTACGGCAAGACCCGCTGGCATCGCATCGGCGACAGCGCGCGCACGTTCCTGTGCATCCCGAGCGGCCTCACGCGCCGTCGACACAGCAACATCTTGCGCATCACGCACCCGAATACGGGCATCCTCAGCCGCATCCAATGCCATCTTACGCGCATCATCAAGACGCTGGCGCGCCTGCTGTGTTGCATCATCTACATTCATCGGTTTGGACTTTCTACATGAGTCACGCCCGAGACGCTAACAAATCGACGTTGCATAAAGATAGGTGCGACAAATCGACCGGCGGAATAGGAAAACCCAGTACCAGTTAAATGAACCCTACCGGATGTAGCCATCAGCGTATAAGTACCCGTAGTGTTCGCGCCTTGACATCGATAACAATTGGAGTGGACCCTCGGACTTCGCCATCGATGTTAATTTGCTGTGGAGGCACTGCATTTATCTTTATGGAGCGGGCTTGGAAGAGCCTGATACCTGGATGTTGGATATGGCTTCCTCGTTGGAGCATCATCAACAATCCAAGCCGTTTGATTGGATGCACGTTGTCAAGAATCAAGACATCCATACGACCATCATCCACTTCAGCGCCCGGTGCGGCAGGTAGCCCGGCAGCGTAGACCTGACCATTGAGAACACTTACCAAGAGTGCCTTCGGGATGTCAAGGTTGACATCCTCGGTTTGAACCGTTAGGTGAAAGGGCTTGTAGACAAAGATTGACTTTAAAATCGCCAACAAAAATGCTGGTCGACCACGCAGGAAACGGATTCCTGAGTTCATGGTTTTCATCACGTGCGAGTCAAAGCCAACTCCAGCATTGTTAACGAAGATGCTTCCATTTATCTCGCCGACATCGACGTAGCGAATTGTCCCACCCATGATGGCGAGGCAGGCTTCTTCCACACTCAGGGGAATACCAAGATTGCGTGCGAAATCGTTTCCAGTGCCTACGGGAATGACGCCAAGGTTGGTGTCTGTTCCGTAGATTCCGCGGGCAACATCGCCAACGGTTCCATCTCCGCCACACGCGACAATAGTGGGTACCTTCCCTGCGTATGATTTAGCAAGCTCGGTAGCATGTCCTACCCGAAGTGTTGGAACCCACTCGAAGGAATCGCCAAGGTGCATTTTAGCTTGTTCAACTAAAATAGCCCCTTGCCCGCGACCAGCCGTTGGGTTATAGATAACTACGCCGCCTTGAACGACAATGTTTTCAGTGGTCATTAACATGGAGTATAACCGGGACACAGCGTTACGGCATGTGGCAGCGTGATGGAATCATCAATGGTCAGAAATCACCCCAAAACACTTCTCGTTCTTCCATGGTCTGAACCTAACAAGTGGGTTTTTGACAATCACGAACGTGGACCGATTATCGATGTCTGTTCTGTTCCCGAGCTCCACGCGAACAGAACTTTTGTAAATCTTGTCCGATGCAGTTTACGAATCGTACGGCACCTAAAATCGAGTGACTACGTGGTGAGCTGGGAAGTGGCATCGGCTCTCTCGACGTGGCTAGGCATTCGCCTCAGCGGGCGTCATACGAGGTTTATCGCACTCGGTATGATCCCAAAGTCGACACACAAGCCCAGTAATGCTGTTCTGTCGAAAGCGTTGTCCAGCGCTAACATCGTTACAGCCTTCAGCAAAGCTGACATTCAAACGGTTAACGAGACATTTGGGGTGAGTGTGTCTGCTGTGACCCCGACGGTCTGGAAGCAATCAGATGGGGTAAGTAGTAGTCGTTCGCACGGCTGGCTGGCGGTTGGTGCCAGCAACCGCGATGACATCACCCTTGCACGCGCAGCAGAAGCAAGCAATATCAAGGTGAACCGATTTGCTAGGCAGCAAACACACGCTTCAGCGGCACTAGATTGGCACATCAATGCTGATCAGGACGCCCTTAACAATGCCTTTCTCAGCCACCAAAATCATTTAGCTATCCTTGAATCTTCCAGGTACGCATCGGGATTATCGATAGCCGTAAGAGCCGGCTTCGCTGGACAGCTGCTGATTGCAAGTGACACGCCGCATATGCGAGAAGTAATTCTCGATGGCGAAACCGGAATACTTGTGCGCCTCAACGATAGCGTGCAGCTGGCTGAGACCATTGGCTTGCTAACATCCGGCAAGATCGATTCAAGGAAAATGAGCGCAGCCCATCAGGATTACTGCCGCGCCCATCATTCCTATGACGTCCTTCGACACCATATTGAGACCTTGGTGGCATCATGCGTCTGAATTATGATGATGACCGAGAGCGTATCGTAGCCGGGCTGATGTCCGGAACATCTGTGGATGCAATCGATGTTGCGATTACCCGAATAGCTCCTTGCGGTGGAAACATCGATGTCAATTTGCTGGGATACACGGAGGCTCCGTGGTCAGCAGCTGAGCGCGATGCCATTCTCAGGGTGTCAACCGAGCGTGTTACAGCGCAAGAGATAGCCCTTGTAGACCGAATGGTTGGCGAACGATTTTGTAATGCCTTGCTTGAATTGTGTACATCACTGGGAATCACCTTGGATGCCATTGGCTTTCACGGTCAGACAATCGCGCACATTCCTAAACCGTGCGACGGATATTCGTCATCAACACTGCAAATTGGCAATCCCTATGCATGTGTACAAGCCTTTGGATGTCCTGTGGTTTTTGACTTTCGCCGCGCCGATATGCTTGCCGGTGGTCAGGGAGCCCCACTGGTTCCAGCGGCGGACAGCCTAATGTTTCATCACCGTCTCCATCATGGCCCGATAGTAATTCAGAACATCGGGGGTATCGGAAACGTGACCTACCTCGCATCCGGTTCACCCCCAATCGGTTTCGACACCGGCCCTGGAAACATGGTTTTGGATCAGGTGATGTTCGCAAGGGCTGAAATTCGATTTGATGATGGCGGACAGGTAGCTGCAGCTGGTGATGTGCTGCCTGACATCCTAGATGCATTACAAACATGGCACATTCCGACTGCGCCGCCAGTCAGCTATGGCCGCGAACAGTTTGGAAAGCCTTTTGTTGACAGGCTGATGGCGGAATGTACAGGCATCCGAACGGCAGACCTTATGGCGACGATTTCAGAATGGACGGCGACGACGATTTCCACGTCGATGCATTCGCTCCCGAGTGTGCCAACCTGTGTGTATGTTGCCGGCGGGGGAGCTCATAATCTCGACTTGCTTTCAAGGTTCGAAAGAATATCCGGCATCGGAACAAAGCCGTTGGATGCGCTAGGCGTTTCTGGGGATGCCCGTGAGGCGGTTGCATTTGCCGTTCTTGCAGATGCCCGTCTTCGGGGAATAAAGTTTGACTTACGCTACGTGACAGGCTGCCAAGTCCCGCAGGGACTTGGCGCCATCGCGCTCCCCTGATTATCTGACCGCGTCTTCGATGCGCTTCAATGTGGCAAGGAGTTCTGGCAAATCAGCAAGATCCAAGACCGTTGCCGCATCGGACATCGCATTTTTAGGATCCGGATGCACCTCTAAAAACAAAGCATCAATCCCAACTGCCACCGCAGCTTTTGCCAAGTGGGGAACATATTCACGCGTTCCACCTGTCGCATGACCTTGGGCTGCAGGCTGCTGAACTGCATGTGTGGCATCGAAGACCACTGGAACACCAGATGCAGCAGCCATAATCGGAAGCGAGCGGAAATCGACGACCAGATTGTGATACCCAAAACTAACTCCGCGCTCCGTAACAAGAATACGGGTATTCCCCGTCGACTCTACTTTTCGAACCGCTTGCGCAATATCTTCTGGTGCCATGAACTGGCCTTTTTTGATATTCACAACGCGCCCAGTCTCACCAGCTGCGATCAATAGATCTGTTTGTCGGCAAAGAAATGCGGGAATTTGAATAACATCCGCAATTTCTCCCACGGCTACACACTGGTCAGCCTGATGGACATCCGTGACGATAGGAACCCCAAACTCAGCTTTGATCGCAGTAAGAACGTCGAGGCCCGCCTGCATGCCATCTCCACGAAATGACTGAACGGATGTCCGATTTGCCTTATCAAAGGATGCTTTGAAAATGTACGGAATTCCAAGTTCGCCAGTAATCCGTTGCACCTCGCGGCAGATCGTGCGGCAAAGCTCAAAATCTTCAATCACACACGGACCAGCCATCAATGTAAATGGAAGACCATCACCAATATGAACATCACTTGTAACTTCAACCCGTCGTGTCATTAATCTGGACATCTCTTACTCCTCTGAAAACAGGGCTCGTACGCGCTCAAGGTCTTCGGCTGTGTCTACAGATTCTGGCACATGGGATGTGTGTACTACCCGGATTCTGTAACCATGTTCGAGCGCCCGCAGCTGTTCAAGTGACTCCGTTTGCTCAAGCGGCGTTCTCTCCAATGTTGGAAATGTGGAAAGAAACGACCTGCGATACGCATAGAGCCCAACGTGCTGCAACGGCGTGACGATGCCCATCGCCCGTGGAAATGGAATACCAGAGCGGGAAAAATACAACGCATCACCATTGCGCTTTAGAACAACCTTTACCGTATTCGGATCATCAAATCGGTCCTCAGGTAGCTTACAGGCAAGCGTTGACATCGCAAGTTCCGAATCCTCAAGCAACGGTGTGATCACACTATTGATGGCATCTGCTGTGATACGAGGTTCATCGCCTTGGACATTTACAATGATGTCGACCGATTCAGGAAGCGATGCGACGGCTTCCGCCAGGCGGTCAGTACCCGTTTGGTGCGCATGACTTGTCATGATAACCGGTGCGTTGAACCCCTCGGCAACCGCTGCAATCTCCTCATCGGGAGTCACGATATAAACACCATCGGCGCGGCTAGACAATGACTTCTCATAAACCCACTGGACCATTGGTTTACCGGCGATGTCGACCAATGGCTTGTTTGGCAGACGGGTTGCCGCAAGCCTTGCGGGAATCATTACAACAACATTCATGGATTGTGCTCCTGCATTTTCTTCACGATATTTGTAGTCGATTTGCCATCTACGAGCTGAAGGATCACAACATCCCCGCCATACGCACGCACAACTTCCGTTTCGGGAAGGGCATCCGGAGTTTTATAGTCTCCACCTTTGGCATGAATGTCTGGTTTCAAGACACGAAGTAGGGGAATCGGAGTGTCATCGGCGAAAATGGTGACTCCATCCACAAAGTGAAGGGATGCCATCACTTCTGCACGGTCCAACTCAGCATTAATGGGCCGCGTCGGTCCCTTGAGGCGCCGCACGGAGTCATCAGAGTTGATGCCAACAACAAGTCTATCTCCAAGCCCTCGGGCCTCGCGAAGGTACCGTGTATGCCCGACATGCAGAATGTCAAAGACTCCGTTTGTGAACACAACACGCTCACCGGCCGCTTGCCAGCTTCGAATCTGGTCCGATAGGTCATTCCAATCCAGAATTTCAGGGATGTTCATCCGGCCTTTATTCGCCTTTCTACGGCATCCACCACACTTGCTACGCTCATTTGGGTCATACACGCAATATCGCCACGTTTACAGCTCCGGCCCTGGCAGGGGACACATGGTAGCGAGCGGTTGATGACAACAAGATCAAACGGGTTATTGGATGGCCCAGTGCGGTCAGGATCGGCTGCTCCGCTGAGACAAACGATACGAGCTCCTACGGCTGCCGCAATATGAAGCGGTCCGGTGTCACCCGTAACCGTTACCGCAGCATGTTGCAGAACGGCTCCAAGTTCCTGTAATGACAGCTTGCCGATGAGGGACTTTACTGGACGGCCGAGATGGCGGACGATGGAATCTTCCAACCATGCATCGCCGGGACCACCTACGATTACAGGTGTATAGCCGCCGAGGTTTACTTCCATCCAACCAATGAACTCTGCTAATTTATCTGGAGGCCAGCGGTTGATATCCCGCGTTCCGGCGGGGTTGATAACAATCGCAGTTGAGAGATTGATGCCTAGTTCTGTTGCCTTTGTCTCCGCTTTCGATTTAGCATCTGCCGGGATAACAAACTCCATCGTGCGATTGGCGTCACTAGGAATTCCATGTGGAAGGACATTAAGAAAATCATCGATTGCATGGCGGACTTTGCCGGTCTCCATCTGAATTCGTCGATCTTTCTTGAAAGTCCACGTTAACTTAGGCATCAATCCGATTCCAAAGGCAATGGACTTCAAGGATGGCTGGAGGTTTACGTATAGGCCGATGCTTCCCGTTTGTTTTCGTAAAGATGATCCGGCGGTATAGCTTCCGTAGACAGATGACCGGGTTCCCTTATCAAGGCCATGCGTTGATACGACAAGCGTTGAGTTTGCGAGAATACTTGTGTTTCCAGTTTCTGTCACGAATGTAATTGAAGCAGCGGGATACTTCTTTTTGATGATTCGTAAAAGTGGCGTGGCTAGCAGAATATCGCCAAGGCCTCCGTAGCGGAGCACAACGATGTTCATAAAAGCTGCTCCTGCACCACTGCCGCGACGGTATCGGGAGACAGTTTTGACATATCGGCATCGGGTGCCTGTAGCGCACGGTGCGGGGCGTAATTGCGTCCCCATTTGTGGATGGGGGTTGGGCCAAAGAGCGTCAATGTAGGTGTACCAACGGCAGCCGCAACATGACTAACCCCTGTATCTGCAGAAATCACCAGGTTGAATGCTTGCAAGGTCGCCATAAGAGATCGCAGTGACGTTTTGCCAACAAGTGAAATCGCTGGCGTATCTCCCAGTAACTCTTGGAGACTGTCGACGGCATTCTGTTCTTCCGGCCCACCTACGAGATAAATTTCTGCACCAATCGAACGAATGTTGTGAATTAGGGCCTTCCACGCTGCGATTGGATATTGTTTGTAATCATGGGATGCACCCGGTTGTATAGCGACACGGCGGGTGGTGGAGTTATCCAAGGGAATGACAGCTGCATCGCTTGGCCCAAGGTAGAGACGCGGCGTTTGCCCAGATGTTGCTTGGTCCGTTCCGACCAAAGCCAAAATTGTATCGACCTCGGTTGCTGTTTGACTGTACGGAATACGTTTATGGAGAAGAAAGCCACGCCCTTCCGTTGGAAATCCAACAATCACTTTTGCACCGGTCAGGCGGGCAAAAATAGCAGACCTGAACGAACGGTCCGCGAGATAGCACGCATCGGGTGCCCCGATAGATCGAACCTCAGCTGCCATCCGTAGGTATTCCTTCCATAACAGATGGCTTGCATTACTCGAACGCTTACTGGCATCCCGTGCGATGGTCAGAAGCGAGCCAACATCGGGATGATTTTCTAGGAGGACAGCGGGACCGCTACCCGTTGCGAGCGTTGGAAGCGCATGGCCAGCGGCACGTGAAATCACTGCAAGGTGCTGGACCAGCGGCAATGTAACCATTGTGTCACCGAGAAATCGATGCTTGGCGACAACAAGACTTCGTCCTGACATTACGGCATCCGCCTTGCGACTTTATGGACAGCCCCGATGATTTCCGACGTTGGAATTTCATCAACAGCCTTGGCATCTGCTGGAATATCCCGGAAATTACGATTCTCTGCCGCGCCGCCAACATCTAATGTGACGTATGCTGCATTTCCCCAGCGGTTTCCAGTACCAACTGGATCCGTCACGCCAAAAAGTCCGACGGTCGGTGCACCAACAGCAACGGCAAGGTGCAGCGCTCCTGTGTCACTTGAAACAACCACAGCCGCCTTTGCGAGGATGCCTGCAAGCTCTGTAAAGGACGTCTTTGCAACAAGATTGATAACCGGCTTCGCAGTCAACGCTTGTATTTTTCCAGAAACAGTTTGTTCCAGGGTCCCGCCTATCAGGACAGGTGTAAATCCATCATCAGAGAGTTGGTCTCCAATACGCGCCCAATGCTCTGGCGACAGCGTTTTCGTTGCAACAGATGCCCCTACGACGAGGGCAGCGACACGCTTGTGTTCACCCGCAACATCAATGGACGATGGTTTAGAAGCAAGATAATCATCCTTCATAAATGGAATTCGGGAGGCACCAATGGCATCACCCAAACGCAATATCTTCTCAACCATGTGCACGCGGTCCGTCGCGATGACGCTTGTGTCCGTCATAAAAATGTTGTTTGCTTCACGGCGCCAATTGTATCCAATGCGCGTAGGAGCATTGGACAACCGCCCGACGAAAGCGGATACAAACAAGCCCTGCGCATCGAGGACGATGTCGTATTTTTCGTTGCGAAGCTCATCACCGAGCTTTAAACAGGGGCCGAGCTTCTTGGAATCCAACACATGTAGGTTGTCGATGTAGGGATGCCCGTGAAGCAATGATGCGAATGACTTCTGAACTGCCCATCCGATGGTCGCCGAAGGGAACGACGCCCGGAGACCGTGAAGCAACGGTAGTGTCTGCACGACATCGCCAAAAGCGCTAAGTTTGACAATCAGGATGCGGTTTACATTTGACACGAGCATCAGTATACAAGTTTGACATCACAAGCATCTATGTGCATAGAGAACAGAGGTGCTCCTGTGTATACTTGATGTATGTCCGACTTCGTTTACATCAATGGCGACTTCGTCCCTGCGGAGCAAGCCACCATACCCATTTTCGACCATGGTCACCTTTATGGAGATGGTGTCTTCGAGGGTGTTCGTGTTTACAATGGAAGAATTTTCCGCCTGATTGAACACACGAAGCGCTTATTGTTTTCCGCTCGCGCTCTTGGCTACAATCTTGGCAACCTCACTGAAGACTATGTCAATGATGCGATTGTTGAGACGTGTAAGCGAAACGATCATCAAAATGGCTACATCCGC
>CAIRTT010000038.1 GCA_903881535.1 uncultured Armatimonadota bacterium | reverse complement strand
GGTTCAAACGTTCCTTGTTCGACCCAGACTCCATGCGCTCTTTGCCGCGACCCTCGCTCATACTGAGCAGGAAGGCAGGGAACCACTCAAAGTCCTCACGGTTCTTGCTGGTTATCTCATCCGTGATAAGGGGGTTGCTGTGCAAAAGGCCAAGGCGCTGCTGCATGGCGACAGGTGAAGTACCCGCACCAGTGCGGTAATGAATGGGATGCCCCCAGATTGATGCCGCACCGTCTAGCGCCAGCGACTTACCAGTACCGGACTCGGTTGACGCACAGTGGATAGTCAGGCCGTGTAGCCCTGTGAAGCGCATCAGCGGTGAGCCAGCGCCCATGAGGATGATGGCCAAGTGATCCCAAAGTTTCTTTCTGACCAGCAGGTTGATGAACTTTTGCCAGTTCTCCAGCGTACCCACGGGTTTGGAATTCATCGTGATGTTCTCAAGGCCGGGCATCGGCACTTCGATGGCTTCCTTGCGCGGTGAATAAATCTTGCCGCCCCACACATACGTATCAGCGGGTTGCCAACCGCAGTAGTCCGGCACGTCGATTGGGCGCTTCTCGCTGCTCATCTTCTCAGCACAGGCACGCACGTAGTCGTACAGGTTCTTGTCGTTGCCGGAGCCAAAGCTGGCCATGATGTTTTGTTGTGCCAGCGCCTTGATTGTTTCATCCCTGCTGACCACGGCTTTCTGTGGAAAGGAAATGTCCACAATCCTATATTCACGCACCGCCAACATATGCACAAGATGTTCACCGTTATTGTTCAGGATGTCCACAGGAAACAAGTCGTAGGGCAGCAACATGATCTGGCGTTTCGTCACGTTGCCTGTAGCGTCAGTGTCTTCCTTCTCCATGAACACGCCGCCCCGAACACCGTACGCATAACCCTTGGGTGCTTCAGGGCGGATGACTTTTTTTGCTGGCTTGCCCTCCGTAGTGGGTAGCTCCAGCGTAGTCTCGGCGGTGACCACGGCGGTTTCACGTCCAAGTGCCAATGGGTTTGTGATCTTGCCTCTGTGCATACACCCGTCACAAACTCCGGGGTTCTCTGAGTCAAACTTCACGCATGGGTATGGCCCCTTGATCTCGGCCAGCTTCTGGTGCATGCGCTCATGTGGGTATGGGTGCAGGTCAGACAACCAGATCACGGCCTTCTCACCATCGTTGCACTTCTGCGCAATACTTAACCAGCCACGCCACAACGGTTCCATACCATCATCGGTTGCGTTCTCGGCGTAGTGCCTGAGTTGCTCACAGCCTGTGCCATCGCGGGTCTTCTTGTAGATGTTCTTGAACAGCGTAACACTGTTCTCAAACAGCTTGACCGTGGTGGGGGTGTGGGGTGCGTCAGGGCGCTGGCCGGGTAGTGCAAGGGTTGTGGTCTGCTGGCGCGGCAGCATCGGCATCGACCTGAGTTGGCTCTCAATGTGCTGAGCCAAATCTTCAAAATCAAACGTGTCGCCCTCGGCTAGTATGCGCACTGGGCGCGGCGTAGCGTACTTGGCCTTGTTGTTGTACGTGCCGGGGAAGCGCAGTACTCGGGCAGAGTCGGCGGTCACCGTCATGTCAATGCTCAAACCTTCTTGCTTACACAGGCGCTTCAAGTTCTCAGCAACAGGCTTCCATTCCTCAACAGCCACGTCCTTGGTGAACGGCCAGTAGCAGTGCAAGCCACCGCCCGAATCAACGATGTACGGCGTGCCAAGCAAATCCAGACCAGTCTTGACCATGAAGTCGTTGAGCGACATTGCCGCTGCCTTCTTGGTGTCGTAGCCGTCCATGTCAATGAACAGCGACCGGATGAATCGTGCGTTCTCGGCTGTGCGCTTGCCTTTGTTTTCAAACGTGGACAGCGCGAAGTAGATGTCCTTCTTGTCGCCCCACTTAGCTACGGTAGCGGATAGTTCCTCCAGATGTTCAACAAAATTGTGCTCCTTCTTTTTTGTAGTTAGCTCTGCCGCACAGTACAACCCATTATCCGGGGACGGCAAAACAACCGCTAGAAATTCAAGCGGGTTCATGTGTATCCTCGGTTGGGTTATTTAAACAGGTCGAGCTGGCGTTCGTCGTGCAGAGGGAACTCTTTCTCTGGGGCTACGGCAGTGAAGCGGCGCAGCAGTTCTATCTGCCAGTCAATGGGTGCGCCTTCAGGATTGTCATCAACGTACATGGCAAAGTACTTGATGAGTTCTGTGTTGCTCAGGGTGCGAGGTCGTAGTGTTGACATATTTTTCTCCATGCTTCATCTGCTGTTTTGGAATTCTTCAAGAACGTGAGCATTGTTTCAACTCGGTGTTCGT
>CAIRTT010000037.1 GCA_903881535.1 uncultured Armatimonadota bacterium | reverse complement strand
CCCTCGAGGATCTACGAAAGCATATCGGCATCGTGCTACAGGAGCCCTTCCTCTTCAACGGGACGATTGCGGAGAATGTCGCCTATGGCAAGCCGGGCGCGAGTATTGAGGATGTCATTGCGGCCGCGCGCGCCGCGTGTGCGCATGAGTTTATTGTGCAAAAACCGGATGGCTACGACACCCAGGTCGGCGAAAAGGGCTCGCGCCTCAGCGGTGGTGAGCGGCAGCGTGTTTCGATTGCCCGCGCGATCCTGAACAACCCGCGGATCCTTATCTTAGATGAAGCGACGAGCTCCGTGGATGTCGAGACGGAAAAGCGTATCCAACAGGCCATCGGGAATCTGACCGCGGGGCGTACGACATTTGCGATCGCGCACCGCTTGAGCACGCTTCGGAATGCCGACCGCTTGGTCGTGCTCGAGAAGGGCCAGATTGTTGAGCAAGGGACGCATACGGAGCTGATGGACAAAAAGGGCGTCTTTTTCAAGCTGGTTGAGACGCAGAAGCAGACGAGCAAGGCGCTCGCCGAGGATGTGGCTTTTGTCGAAGGGGAAACCCCGGCAGATGGAGGGGATGCTTAGATGAACGAAACGTGGATGACTCCCGGGACATCGATGGAATCGACCAGCATCACCCCCGCTGATATTCGCCTCTGGTTCGAGCCATCGCATACCCTGCGCAGCGAAATCAAGGGTGGCTGGTGTCCGCTCAAAACGCAGCTCTTTGTGTCGAGTCCGCTGAGCTATCCGGAGAAGTTTCTAACGCTCCTGGATGGCAAGAGCGAAGAGATTGCCTTTGTGAGCCATATCAGTGAGCTGAGTGCGGAGAGCCGCGCGGTCGCCGAGGAAGCGATTCGCCAGCGTTACCTTACGAGTCGCGTAACGATTATCACGGATCTGCGCAACGACTTTGGGATTACGTATTGGCATGTCGAGACCGACCGCGGCCAGCGGGACTTTGTGGTCCAGTCGCTGTCCGAGAGCTGTGTTTGGCTGAGCGATGCGCACATTTTGATTGTGGATGCCGATGGCTGCCGGTTTGAGATTATGGACAGGCATGCATTGGATGCGCAGAGCAGGGCGTTATTGGATACGGTGTTGTAGGGAAGCAAATCCAACATTAATGTGGATGCCGATGATGGTTACCAAAATTGGTGCTGTGGGTGGATTCGGACATTGTAATGCCCGCAGGAAAACGAAACGTCCCGGGCGGACACGGCGGTCCGCCCCTACGCGGAATTTGTGGCTAATTGTGGTTCGGAAATACGAAACACCGGTTGTATGCGGATTTTGTAGCGAATTGTGGTTCGGATTGATGCAACGTCGTTGGCGGGCGGGGATTTGTTTCGAATCGCGAATCGTGTTGACGCAACACCACGGGCGTACACGAATTTTGTGATGGCCGCGGGATCACCGAAACTTTCCGGGCGGACGCGGCGGTCCGCCCGTTGGCTACTGGCATCGAAACAACGTTACATACCCTCTCACATTTGACTAAATACTCCATTTTTCGTATGATGCATATTACATAAAGAGATTTTTTCACATTATTAGGGATAACCAATGATTATTAGTTTCACACTTGAAAACTGGATGTCCTTCCGGAACCAGATCAGATTTTCAATGGTCGCGAGCAAAGAGCGCCAGCATGGAGAGAGGGTCCCAAAGCTCAGCAAGTACCAGACGAGAGTGCTTCCGATTGCTGCAATCTACGGTGGCAATGCGGCAGGCAAGACCAACTTTTTCAAGGCACTGAGCTTTGCCAAGGCGCTCATTGTTAGAGGCACGCAGCCTGATAGCCTAATACCTGTCGAACCTTTCCGGCTAGATGTAAAGGCGGCAGATCAACCATCACGGTTTACCTTCGAGCTGCTGATCGACGAGACCATTTACGAGTTCAGTTTTGCCGTAACCCGTAAGCTGGTTCTTGAAGAAAAGCTCGTGGTTATCACGAGCGCCAGCGAAAAGGTTCTCTACCACCGCATCGATGGAAAACCTAACTTTGATGACTCTCTCGCAAAGGAACCGTTCCTTCAGTTCGCATTTCAGGGGACCAGAGACAACCAACTCTTCCTAACCAACTCGGTCTCTCAGAAAGTTGACAATTTCCGGCCAGTCTACAGCTGGTTTAAGGATACTCTCGAGCTCGTCGCGCCTGACTCCCGCTTCGAACCATTTGAGCAGTTCCTGGACGAAGGTCATCCGCTTTACGCAACAATGAACCAGATGCTTCCGCAGCTCGATACTGGCATCGCGCATATTGGTGGTGAGGAAATCCCCTTTGAGAACCTTCCGTTGCACGAGCCATACAAAATCATGCTGCAAGAAGATGTCAAGGAAGGCATGACGGTTCGAATGCTGACTGAACCGATCAACGAGCGCTACATGGTCACTCGCAAAGGGGATGAACTCATCGCTAAAAAGCTGGTTACATTTCACCCGAAGGCCGACGGAACAGAGGCCAAGTTCGAAATCCGGCAGGAGTCAGATGGCTCACAGCGTGTGATTGATTTATTACCAGCATTTCTTGAACTCTCGACGCAGGTCTCGAAAAAAGTCTACGTCATCGATGAGGTCGACCGCAGTCTACACACCCTTTTGACGCGTCGATTGCTCGAAGCGTACCTTGCCACGTGCTCCACAGAAACCAGGACGCAGCTGCTGCTAACGACACACGATGTGCTCCTGATGGATCAGCACCTCCTACGCCGTGACGAGATGTGGGTAGCTGAACGAGATGCGAGCGGCGCATCGAGCCTGCTCTCATTCAGTGAGTATAAAGATGTCCGCTATGACAAGGACATCCGAAAGAGCTACCTCCAGGGGCGATTGGGGGGAATACCCCGCATTCTATTGAGCGGCACCTTTGCGTCGGTCTACGGGAGCACTAATACAGAAAAGCCCCTGTAGGGGCAGGCTTCCACGCCTGCCCGTTGACCATGGGATCACTGATACGTTCCGGGCAGACACGGAAATTGTGATTCCCGTAGGATTACCGAAACGTTCCGGGCGGACACGGCGGTCCGCCCCTACGCAGATTTTGTGTCAAATGGCCATTTTGGTTGGATGAAACGCCGTCAGTGGGCGGGGATTTGTTTCGAATCGCGGATCGTATTGACGCAACGCCACGGGCGTAAACGGAATTTGTGACGCCCGTGGGATCACCGATACGTTACGGGCGGACACGGCGGTCCGCCCCTACGCGGAATTTATGTCGAATTGTGGTTCGGTAATACGAAACGCCGGTTGTATGCGGATTTTGTGACGGTTTGCCATTTTGGTTGACGTAACGCCACGTGCGTACGCGGAATTTGTGATGGCCGCGGGATCACCGATACGTTCCGGGCGGACACGGCGGTCCGCCCCTACGCGGAAATTTGTATTCGGATTGCGATAACAATCGAAATTGACAATCGACAATCGACAATCGACAATCGACAATCGACACATGGTCATTCATGCGTGGCGAGTAAATCTTAATACCTGATGGCTATCGTATTAAAATCCTCTGCGTAGGGGCGGACCGCCGTGTCCGCCCGTGCAGACGCCGCCAATCGGTCAACGGCTGTCCCAATGCGATTGAATCACCGGAACGTTCTGACGGAATCTAACGAAAAATGCGCGTACAACGTACGTACAATATGCAAACGGGAGCTTGACACGTGGATACAACCAAACGAACTTCAAAAGATGCCAGAATCGATCTCAGGGTAAGCCATGCCCAGAAGGCTTTACTGGAAATGGCTGCAGCATCGCAAGGGACAAAGCTCTCTGACTTTGTCATCAGTACCTCAACAGAAGCTGCGCAAACGGCATTGGCGGATCAGTCTCAGTTTTTTCTGCCAGAGGAGCAGATGAAAAAATTCCTGGATAGCCTCGAAGAAGAACCCACAGAGATTCAAGGTCTAAGAGATCTGTTTGCACGTAAGAGCGTTTTTGAATGAATGGCGCATACCAACGACCCGTTCTCCTCACCGAAGATCACGATGTCAGCACATTTGACTGTGGCATCGAGGCTCTAAACACGTTCTTAAAATCTCATGCGTTACAGAATCAGCGAAACAACTCAGCTCGCACGTTTGTTTCAACGCGAACGGGGACATCTGAAGTCGTAGGTTTCTACAGTCTGAGTGCCGCATCGGTTGACTTCGAACAGACGCCTGAGCGAATACGCAAAGGACTTGCCCGACATGAAGTGCCTCTGGTGCTCCTTGCCCGCCTCGCTGTCGCAGAAAGCTGCAAGGGACAAGGCCTTGGAGCAAGCCTCCTTCAGGATGCGTTTCTCAGATTCATGAAAGCACAGGAAGTCATCGGGGCACGTGCACTGCTAGCTCACGCGAAAGATGCAGCTGCAAAGGCCTTCTACGAGAAGTGGGGTTTTGTATCGGCCGAAGGTCTCCCGCTACACTTGTACATCCTAACCAAGAACATTAAGGCGGTTCTGACCAGATAGCGGTTTGCCGATAATATGCCGTTTCGTTTCCCAATTTCGGTGTAGGGGAGGATCGCTGAACCCTCGGTTATTGAGAACAGACACATTTGGCTGCGCGCGGTATCCATCTCCGGCCTCCACCAAGAGTCCCATGGGAACTCTATCTTCACAATTGAGCGTCGTCCCTATGCCTAGGTGGATTCCGGCCTACGATGGACACCCCACTCCGCTCGATACGCCTTTTGGTCAATACAACAGGAAAATCAAAACCGATGGCAGAAACGTCTACCATCGTTTTTTCGTTTGATATGTACGTGACTTCCCTACGGCAGACGCTTGCGGATCATGCTGAAAATGTCCACATTCCACTTTGTCGTGGTCGCATAGGGTGTCCCGTCGCGTAGCGCTGGCGCCCAGACCCACTCACTGAGCGCAGCGAGAACTGCATCGTCGACATTCTTGTCGCCAGTCCCGCGCTTTAGCTTGACCGTGGATGCCCCGTTCACCTGAACACTGATCTCGATATCTATCGATTCTGTGATCTGTTTGGATGCGATTTCTTCCGGCAAAATGGCCGTCACCCGATTACTCGCCTCTGGCCCACGACTTGGTCCAACCGCCTTCGGCTTATATCCACCCGGGAGGTCGACCTTGATGTCCGTCATGGCATCGCCAGCCGCGAGCTTGTCGATGACATCGATTCCCGACATCACAATCCCCACCAAGGTGTACTGCCCGTTGTCCAGCTGCGGCGCATCCTTTTTCAGGATATAAAACTGGCTGCCCGCGGTATCCCGACCAGCATTCGCCATCCCGACCGCACCCTTGATATGCTTGAGCGCACGGTTGGTCTCGTTCTCCACCGTGTACCCAGGCCCACCGGAGCCATCCCCGAGCGGATCCCCGCCCTGTGCAACCCAGTCCTCGATACGGTGGAACTTCAGCCCCTTGTAAAACCCGCGCTG
>CAIRTT010000036.1 GCA_903881535.1 uncultured Armatimonadota bacterium | reverse complement strand
CGGACTCGCTGCATCTACGGGTGACTACAACAACGATGGCTTCGCCGATATCTATGTCGCCGCCTACGGAAAAAGTACGCTCTATAAGAACAATGGGAATGGAACATTTACGGATGTAACCAAAACAGCTGGCGTGGCGGCTGGCGGGATGTGCACCGGGTCGGTCTGGTTTGATGCCGACCAGGATGGTGATCTTGACCTCTATGTCTTGCGTTACTGCAACTGGTCTGTCAAAAACGACATCAAGTGTCCCGGCGGCGCCTGCGGCCCCACAACCTACGGTGCCGCTAGAAACACTTTTTATCGTAACAACGGCAATGGGACGTTCACCGACTTCACCAAGCAAAGCAAGCTCGCTACCGAACAACGACGCAGCCTTGGCGTTGCGGCATTTGATGCGGATGGCGACGCAAAAACCGACCTCTTTATCGCTAATGACCTCGGGCCAAACTCGCTATTTAAATCCCTCGGGGGCCTAAAATTCGAAGAAGTTGGGATGATGCAAGGCATCGCCTATGGCATCACAGGCGCGACACAGGCTAACATGGGAGTCGCTGTTGGTGACTACGATGAGGATGGCGACCTCGACGCCGCGATCACAACCTTCCAGAACGAGCCGAACACCCTCTACCGAAATGATGGTGGGTTCTTCACCGATGTCTCGGGCGAGACCGGAATGGCCGCGGCGACTCTCCCCAACCTGGCATTTGGGACCAGTTTTCTAGATGTCAACAACTCTGGATGGCTGGATATCTTCTTTGCGGATGGCCACGTGTCCCCGATGACCAAGACATTTGATGGCAAGGCTAATTTTAAGCAGCACAACCAGCTACTCCTGAATGAGTGGGGAAAGCACTTCTTGGAGGCTAGTAGTGCCCTCCCGGAATCCAATGTAAAGGTCCACCGCGGGACGGTGGTGGCTGATTTTGACAATGATGGCCTAGAAGACATCCTCATCACCGCAACCAATGACAAACCGACCTTGCTACTGAACAAGAGCAAAGCCGGTTACTGGCTAGCTATCGACCTCAAACCAGCAAATGGCTCGGCGACACCGATAGGCGCAAAAGTTGTCGCCCACATCGGTAAGCGGATGCTGACCCGCCAGGTCATTGGTGGCGGAAGCTATGCTGGAGATAGTAGCAAACGCCTTCATTTCGGAATCGACGCGGCGCAAAAAGTGGACTCCCTTGATGTCACTTGGCCATCCGGGAAAACGGAACGCTTTACATCAGCCATGATCAACCGAGTCGTAACGCTCTCAGAAGGTACAGCCAAGTAATCGATTCGTCCGGAAGATGCATCAAGTACGGGGTAGGACAACCGCCGCTATAGTGATGATTATGAAACATATTTCCCTTGGCCTCGCCATCGTTGTCGCTGCCGGATTGTTTGCTGGATGTGCAAAGAAAGAAGAAACCGCATCCACAAGCCCACAGAATGTGCAGCGCTATCAGGAGCGGATGAAGCAGGATGCGACCAACCGCCAGCAGAAACCAGGTGGAATGGGTGGCCCCGGCGGCAGGATGACACGCTAACAGCGCTAATGAAAACACCCGGCCCCTAGCGGTGCCGGGTGTTTTTTGTGTATCTCGGTAACTCACAGCAGTCGTACAACCTGAACACAGATCGGTTTCGACCGCTAGCCAGCTTCCGTTCGGTATGTATCGAGAACCGGACGCAGCGCCAAGCACCGCTTACGCCCCGCTGGCGTGCTTGCCAGGTTATTGAGCTGCCCCGGGTCGCGCCGTAGATCAAACAGAAACTCGCCGGCATCCGGAAAGTCCGGATACCAAAAGTAAGCCTCACGCTGATTGCGGATCCCCTCGCTGCGCGCAATGCCGTCGTGTTTAAAGTGATGCTCGTAGTACATCCACTTGCGCCCCGTTGATGCGACACGGCCGCGCTTTATGAGCGCCTTCCCCTGAACCCGACGACCGGCTTTCAGATCACAGCACTGCAACACGGTTGCCGAGACATCGATGTTAGCCGTGAGGCAATCCGACACTTTGCCACGCTCTGCTTGATGCATGCGTGAATCCATCACAATCAACGGAACACGGGCCGAGACTTCATAGGGAAACCACTTGTCCGTAAGACCATGCTCTCCAAGCATCATCCCGTTGTCGCCGATCACAATCACGACCGTGTTATCTAACTCCCCGCGCGCGGTCACTTCACGAAGTATCGCACCGATGGCTTCATCCACGCCCGCAACCAAGCGGTAGTAATCCTTGACCATTTGGACGCCCTTGTCGGCATCGGCAAAACGGACTTTCCAGCGCTCGCGGCCTTCTGAGTCCCTGATATGTGCTGGCAGAAATGCGAAGTCACTTCCAGCGTCCACATCAACATGGACATCTTTTAGAAGCGATTCGTAGCGGGTTTGAGGAACGAACTGGCGCGGATGGCCATCCTCAGCAT